>CAZDMY010000213.1:0-4748 GCA_964506405.1 uncultured Dehalococcoidia bacterium
AATTGATGTCGACCACCCGATCCCACTCTTCAACCGGGAGCATGTGAACAGGACCGCCACCCGATACCCCGGCACAGTTGATCAGGATATCGATCCGGCCAAACCGCTCGGCTACCCGACCGATCGCCGACTGGATCACCCCTTCATCCCGCACATCGCCGGTTTCAAAGCAGGTATCCGGGGCTGTCTGTGCCGCCGCTTTCCATAGTTCATCAAATTCATCGCGAATATCGAAACCGGCAATCACCGCACCTGCCTGTGCAAACCGCAGGGCACAGGCCGATCCGATCCCGGAGGCCGCACCGGTGACAAACGCTACTCTACCTTCGAAACTATACACGCGCTATTTCTCCACTTTCCCCCAGTTATCAAACTCTCTTTCGGCGCCGCATTTCTTACAGACCCCTTTGCTGACCGGTCCGCTTGGCGGCTCGATGACCCAGTGATGGGCACACGTTTTTTCGTAGTCCCGATTATCCTCGGCCTTCTTCGTTTCAGTAGCGGTTTTCCTTCCCATTTCCTCCTTCCCGTCGGTTATTCAGACCATAAGTAACGATTACTCCAAATCAGCAGTATCATCCCCTGATTGCGTCAAAGCTGCGAGCAAAGCCCCCCGGTTCTTCGCCCATCCTTCGTCATAAGGGGATATGTATTTCCACACGGTCTTTATGGAAGCAAACTTCCATTCGCCTCCGTCGCGAACATACACCTCGAAATACGTTCCCATCATCCATTGTGCCGCACCGGTGGCCATATCCGTAGTGGGCGCTTCATAATACCATCGTCCGGTCGCTTTATCGCCATCGACCTCGATGATCGGATTGTGAACCATATGAACACAGAAAGAGACGGCCCCCGGCACAACTTCACCAAAGAAGACATTCAACCCCTCTGGTCCTTGAAATTGAGATCCGTCACCCAGGCCGAAGTCCACCTTCGCGTCCTGGGTAAAGTGAGAAATCAGCTCATCCCGGTTCTTGGGGTCATCCAGCCCCGCATCGCATAGATAGCAATAGGTTGCCTTCAGTTTTTTGATCTCTTCGATATCCTCAAGCTTTCTGATCCTGGCTTCAAGTCCTTCCGATGTCATCATTCCTCCTTTGCAGCAATCCGGCTATGGAGAGGTTACATGATACAGCCACCCTTCATGGGCTCTTACCAACTCATCTACCGCGTCGCTGGCCCGGTAGATACCGTAGTAATTGGCGGAGTAGCGCTTGGTGTCGGTGAAGCTGTAGCGCTCAACCCCATCCGCGACAAGAGAGTACGATGTAGCTGTTTCGTAGAGATTCTCGGAAGTAATATTCTCCGGACCGTATTCCTCGGCTGTCTGGCGAATAATATCCACAATCACATATATATTATCCAGCGCATTATAAGCGCCGCCCATCTTCTTGATCTCTTCGGCTTCGCTTTCGGAATGATTAGCATAAAGAAGCTGCTCACGAAGATTGACCAGTTCTCCGTCTTCACCCCACCAGCGGGACGGACTGATAATGAACATGCCGTCGATCTCATCCCAGAGTTTGGCATCGTGGACCACATCCAGCAATGCGAGATGAGGTCCATTCCCACAGAATTTCGCTTTGCCTCCGGCATCGCGATACTGTGATACAAACGCAGCCATTGGATTGGGGGTGAAAACATAATCGCAGTCCTTGAGCGCGTTCACCTCAGGACCCCACATGAATTTGACATCCGTAAAATAAGACCCTCCCCATTCGAACTGATCCGGGTGTGCATCGATATATTTTTTCGCCGATCCCAGAAAGGCTTCGCCATTGGGCTCGGTCCAGGAAGCACCGCCGAACCTGGGTATTCCATTTGCCTCATAATCCCAGTCGTTTTCCGCTATCCAGGTGAGCATCGTCATTGCCTCATGTTCCGGTAGCGAAGCCGGAGCAAAGATCCACCCGGGTGGTTCCAGTGTCGTTGCATTCCCGCTCAAAGGAAAAAGGAGCATTTTATCCTCGTTGACCCTGGGCTTGAGCGTCACCGGCGCGGAGGTAACACCGGTAAGAATCACATCCGCACCTTTATTCTTGAGATATTCATAGCCGGGAATATCGTTTGCCGCCTCGAACTGAGTATCATATTCGACGACCTTCAGATTCACGCCCGGAATTAGATTCTCATTATTGAAGTAATCGACCAGGTCTTCGAGGCCATAGTTAATCACCTGCTGGGCCGTTGCCGAAACACCGGTCAGGTCCGTCAGGTTGCCGATGATGATATCCACATCCTCCACCGGTTCGGTTCCTGTTGGTTGAATACTCGGTTCCTCCGTGCCATTACCCCCACATGCAACTACAGCCATCAACAAAAACCCAAGAAATACCGGAAACATGAGCCATCGTTTGGTTTTTATTATCATGGTGTTTCCCCTCCTCGCCATTATTTATTTGGTATCTAGTGAGTTTACTTGCTACTTTCCTGTCTGTCAATATCCAGAGTAACCATACCTCGGGTATTTTCCCGTAACTACGAGTTCCAACACACCATACCCGACCTCATCGCCACATCGCAGTTCACATGAAGTATTGTCCAGGAACGACACATCATCCAGGATCGTTTTGTCGGTCAAATCCAGCGCATAGCCGTCCTGCCACGACTCCCCCATCCACTGGCCATGAACGAATCCGTGATGTCCAAAATAACCACCTGCCTTCAGACATGCGCAGGAAAGCGGCTGGATAGAGATCTCAATGGTTTCACCGTCTAGAAGATGCAGTTTCACCCGCCCGGACTCCAGTTTACGACGATCCGGCTGGAAGGAGAATTCGTGCTTTATTCTCCCAGCCCGTCGTTCTTCTCTTCCGCTATCGTACGGATAGAAAATCCCGCCGCTGGAAAGGATCTGCGTCCCATCCCACAACTCCCGGATATGATAAACGGCTCCGAAGCTGGGGAACTGCATCACCGCCCAGCTATAGAGATAACCTTCGGGAATGTCCCCAGGTTGTACACCCGTCTCCGGAACACCATCCCGCCGAATTCCCCAGGAATGGTCTCTCTCCACATAAAAACTGGATTTATCCAGCTTGTATTCCCGATCGCCAGCCTTGATCCAGCCGCTGGCTCGTCCCACCTGGTCGTAACGGATTACGTGCTCCTCCACCCTTCCCCTCACGCGGAAGAACTGCGTATCTTCCTCGTGAGGCGGCATGACAGCGTCGAAAACAAGATCGTAACTCAAGCCGTAACCGGCATCAGACAGCAGGTAGCGTACCTGCTTCATAGGTTCGATGACCTCGTAGCCAAATGGCCCTACAGTAACTTCGTCCGGTTTTTGCCTCAACTCGCGCGAGGCGCGCACATTGTGTTGCGTTACACCATCAATCGTACAGCAGGCGAAGGCATCGATAATATTCCGGTTGCGATAGATGCCGATGCCGTTGCTCATGTGCAGCTTCCCCTCAGTATCGTGCGTATGGATGATAATCCGCTCCGTCCATTGGCGGGCACTGGCCTTAACATGATCGAATGTAGACACAATCTGGTGGCACATTAATTCATCGTATCGAGTAATCATTTCCCAACCTCCCGTTCAAGAAATACCCAGTAATCCTCTTTTTTCGAGATCATCGGCCACATCCATCAAATCGATTGATTCCAATTGTTGACGTATCTGCAGGCCCGTTTGCGGATCCCAGTTGCGCAGGCCGTAATACTCAGTTTTCATCATCTCCCACTCCTCCCGATCCACCACCGCACCCTTACGAGAGCTTTGTTCACCGTTCCTGCCCGGAACGATGCAATCCGGATTTGAAAGGTCGTATTGCAGTGGTTCGGTAAAACAGCGTTCATCCAGCATGTCGAATTCCCTTCCATGGTGTCCCTCTCTTACTAATATGGCACGCTGCAGATTGAACACACGCTCACCGATCTGATAGAACCCTTCTTCATCGATCTCATTACCGGTGACCGAGGAGAGAAACCGGCTCTCCAGAGTAGAATCGCCTGCGCGCTCTTCGCCGAATTCCTTGTAGGTTAACGGCCAGATGAAATCACACAAAATCGAGCACTCTTTGGCATATTGCCTGTCCTGAATCCGCTTCGCCGCCAGGGCTTTCCCTTCGCAGGTGGTAAAGTCTGCTGCCACCTCACTACCCCAGAACCTTTTCCCGATTGACCGAACAACCTCCGACGGGCAATCGGCTAAACCGAGTTGCGAGGTTCGCCATCGGGCAATGACCATGCCGATCTCGTGGATTTGCTGGATGGGGAAGGTAGGCTCCATGGCGTATATGAATCCGTTGGTGAGATACAACCGCGGACCGTATGGATCGAAAAACCCCGGTTCCCCCAGGAGCCCTACCGAAGGCCCCGTTTCGGTCCCTTCAGGCAACAGTACCGCGGTATTATGCAATCCTTGAGCCAGCACATCTCCGATACCCTCTCGTAGCGCAATGGTGCGAGTGAGCGCCTCGATATACTCCCGACTGCCGATTTCGGAAAGCGGCAACCCGGTACTTTGTTCGGTGAGATTACCCGCCCGGTAGTGTCCTTCCAGCCATCCCATTATTTTGTCGACTGCCTTGGTATCCATTCCGTAGTGATCGCAAAGACGAGTGGCCTGAAACGGAACTTCATTGAATTCCCCATAGTATCGTTCCGCTTCCGGCTGATAGAAATAGGCCGAATGGCAGAGGAACTTTCCTTTGGTGCCATCGGAAGCCAGATAGCTCTGGCGTGCACATTGTCCGAGACATCCGTAACACGGTTCCCGTTTCATCTGCTCCGGCGGG
>CAZDMY010000214.1:0-4735 GCA_964506405.1 uncultured Dehalococcoidia bacterium
ATCCGATCCCTCTCAGGAACACACCGCTGCCGAGATCGCCCGGTTTTCCCCTGGTGACGCCGAGCAATGGCTGAAACTATGGGACCTCTGGAGGGGCGATGCAGTCCAGCGCGTACAGATTGACATGATGTTCAATCCTGCTGAATTTCGCATAATGCCGCAGGTGATCGAACGGCAGATGGCCGTATACCCGGAACTGGTGCAGGCCGGATTTGAGCCGGATTCTCTGATCCTGGCCGCCAGCCAGCTTCGCGCCGCCCGGGAACTGTGGGAGAGCCCGCAATTGCAATACTGTATTGTCCGCTTTGCCCTGACCAGTGTGATGGATGTCAATGAATCGGGAACGGGTGCCAATTCATTCGGGGTAACCGCCACCATCCCAACGCTCGGATTTGCCAAAGGTGGCACTCATCAGATTGCGCATGCAGCCCACCAGATACTCACTCGACTGGGATGCAAATTCTTCACTCACGCCGACGTGGAAAAGGTCGTGATAGAAAACGGGACCGCTACGGGGATTCAACTCCGAGATGGCAGCCGGATCAGCGCCCGGAAACTGGTGGTAAGCACCCTCAATCCCGCCCAACTCTGCTTTGACCTGATCGGCAGGGAATACCTGAGCGGCAGGATTGCCCGCAGGATCGAATTGCTGGAAAGCCGGTTTGCCTGTTATATGGATTACGTCTTCGCTTTGCACGAGGCTCCCCAATATCAGGCCGCCGAATTCAATCCCGACGTAAACCAGTGCTTCTGGCTGGGTTTGGCTGAAGATGCCGACCCCGAACATATTGCTCGAGAATGCCGATACAGGAGCCTGGGGCAATGGCCTCCACTGGAAGATTACAGTCCGGTGATCTGGTGCCACAGCATCGTTGATTCGAGCTACGCGCCGGAAGGCAAGCATATCGCGGTCCATGAACAGCTGGGCCCGGCGGCAAGCGCTCATACCCCGGAAGAATGGGAACATATACGGGAGAAATACCTGGGTGAATTACTTGAATTGTGGCGCAAACACGCCCCAAATATGAACTGGGATAATATTATCGGCATCCACGCCAACACACCCTACGACAACCTGCGCATGAAAAATCTGGAACCGGACGGCAGCAACGCCATCATCGATTGCCCGCTCTATCAGCGCAATGAGAACCGGCCCATCCCGGAACTGGCCAATCACCGCACGCCTGTCAAGAACCTGTACGCCACCGGGGCCTCCTGGCACCCAGGTGCCAATGCCAGTTCAGCCGAAGCCTACAACTGCTACAAGATCATCGCCACCGACCTGGGGCTGGGTAAACCGTGGGAGCAGCCCGAAAAGGAAGAGCCGGATTCGCTGATCGAACAGGTACGGATTATAAACCGGCGAATTCGGTCAGGTGAAGCTTATTAAAAGATACTCGCCCGTTATGACAACTTGAGTGTCTTTCTGAACTTGTTTCAGAATCCATGGAGGCACATGGATTGGGTGCCCGGAGGGCCAACGCTTTGTTATCGTGGCAAGAGCTGCTTCCTTGCCTTGAACGGACGCGACGGGGCGCGTCCCTCCGACTCATTTGGGCTTTGAGTTTCATTTGGCATTTGGATTTTGTCATTGGTCATTTATTAACGGCACCATTTCTTTCTTGATTCGTAATCCATCCTTATACCCCCTTGACAAAATAGTTTGGTTACCTTACTATTTTTATATCATGTTCGGTCAATCACCAGAGGAAAATCAGGCAGTACGGTTTCATACCGCGGCCCGGTTCCAGCGCCTGATCAACAAGGTCGCCCGGATGAGCCAGAATCCAAAGCAATTTGGTACTGGTGAATTTCTACCGCTGGCTGAAATTCAGATAATACATACGGTGGGCAATGTCCCTGATATCACCATGACCGAGCTTTCCGGGCAACTGGGCCTGACCAAGGGAACTGTTTCGCCCGTGGTAAATCGACTTGTGGAACGTGGGTATCTAATAAAAACGCGTTCCCAGCAAGACAGAAGAAGAGCGAAACTGAATCTCACCAGCAAGGGCAAAACAGCCGCTGAAGTTTACGAGGAGTATGCCCGGGAGTATGTAGCCCAGTACGCCAGTGAGATCAGCTTCGGTGAGTGGATTATCGTCAACGAAATCCTGGCCAAACTGGAAGCCTTTATCGACAGCAAGTTGAAAAACAACGCCTGAAATGGTTAATTAACCAAACTATTTCACGGATTTCAAAAACCGGGAGGCGATTATGCCGGACGAGACATTCGATGCAGTGATAATAGGTGGAGGGAACAAGTCATTATTTCTAGCCATGTATCTGATCAAATACGCCGGGATGAGCGTGGGCATCTTCGAACGCCGGCACGAGATCGGAGGTTGCCTGGCCACCGAGGAAACATCGGCTCCGGGATTCAGGGCCAATACCCATGCCAACATCATCATGCCGGTTTACTACGCCCCGATCTACCGGGACTTCCCCGAATTCTGGGATTACGGTGCGCAGTGGGAGCAGTACCTGTGTTCCGACGGCGCCGCTTTCGCTAATAACGATACCTGCCTGGCAATCTACAGTATCAAGCACGACCCGGCACAGGAACGATCGGCCAAAGAAATCGGGCGTTTTTCTCGGAAGGATGCCGAGAACTGGCTTCGGCTGTGGCATGCATTCGAGAGCGACGAAATCTATCGCGTGATGATCGATAATTTCTTCTACCCGACGGAACAGATGCTTGCTCCCGAGTTCGGCGAACGCCAGATGGGCGTATTTGGAAAATTGATGGAAGCCGATCTCGTCCCCGATTCGCTGACGCTGAAATCATCCCCCCTGCGCCAGATTCAGGAAATGTGGGAAAGCCGGGAGATGCAGTATTGCCATGCGCGTTTCGTCGTTTCCGCCGCGACGGATATCAACGATCCCGGAATGGGTATGGAGACGATCGCGCTGGCAGCTCAGCTCCCGACCCTGGGATTCAACAAAGGCGGTACGCACCAGATTGCTCACGCGGCGCATCAAATCCTGGTGCAACTGGGATGCCGGTTCTTCACTCATGCGGAAGTCGAGAATGTCATTATCGACAATGGCAGCGCAACCGGCATCCGCCTGAGAAATGGTTCGCAGATCGAAGCGCGAAAAATCGTTGTTGCCGCGGGGCTCAGTCCCCAACAGGTCGTCTTCGATATGATCGGCAGGGAACACTTCTCCAATAAAGTTGTCCGCCGTATCGAGGTTTTGTCCTATAAACATATCGCCTGCCTCATGTGGTGCAGCTTTGCGATGAAGGAACCCCCGATCTACAAAGCCGAAGCGTTCAACCCGGATATCCGCGAGACGTTCTGGCTGGGACTGGGCATTGATGCGGATCCCGAACACATTGCCAACGAGTGCCGCTGGATGAACCTGAGTAAATTTCCACCGCTGCAAGATTTCAGCCCTATCGTGTGCTGCCACAGCCTTGTCGATGGGTCGTTTGCTCCGCCCGGAATGCACGTGGCTCAGAATGAAATGCAGGCTCCACCGGCCAGCGCTTACACGGAGGCGGAATGGCTGGAGATCAAGAAGCGTTACGTGGAAGACATGATGACCGTCTGGCAGCAGTATGCCCCAAATGTAAATTATGATAGTCTGATCGGGGTGGACAGTAACAGCCCCTACGATAACCTGCGCATGAAAAATATCGCGCCGCACGGCAACTGCGGAACGCTGGATCGATCGGTTTTCCAGATCGGCGAAAATAGGCCGATCCCGGAACTGGCCAACTATCGAACGCCGGTGAAAAATTTCTATGCAACCGGAACCGCGTGGCATCCGGGGCCGAATGCCGGGTCAGGTGAGGCATACAACTGCTATAAAGTCATCGCAGGGGATATGGGCCTGGGCCATCCCTGGCCCGCAAGTTCTGCCCAGGAGACCGAATCGCTGGTGATACAGACAAGAAAGGTTATCAAACGGGCACAGGATTCTCTGAAAGCCACCGGTGAACCATAGAGGATATGAATTCATTCAGCCACATTGGTACTTCAATCCATGCCGCCGGTAAACCCGGAACTTTAAAGAACGGCCCACCCCGTAAGCTGGACCGTCTCCGGTAGACCACCGCCAACGATATGAGAAAACGAAAAACTACCGGTGCTATCCTTTATAATATTATCGGAGGGACTCAGGCTTGAAGATTCTGATTGTAGTTCAAGGCCCGTACGGGGAGCGGATTGAACGGCATATCCGTGAGCACAGTCCAAGGGACTGGACCATCGAATCGATAAGGTTAACGACGGCGCTGCCTCCACTCATAGACGAACCCGAGGAATTCCTCCCGCCCGATCTTCCGGCTTCGGACTTGATAGTGTTTCTGAGTGAAACCGAACAGGCCCCACAGTTGATTCCCGATATTGTGAAAATAACGGGTGCAAAGGCGGTGGTGGTGCCCATCGATAACTCACAATGGGTGCCCACGGGCTTAAAGAACCAGATTCAACGAGAGCTTCAGGCGAAAGGGGTCGGCTCCGCCTGGCCAAAAACCTTCTGCACGCTGACCGAAAGCAGCTACGGGTATCGCCATGCCGGCGAATCTTATGAAAACGAGACTATCGCAGAGTTTGCCCGCTATTTTGGTAAACCAAAGCTTAAGATCAGAGTAAACCCGGAAACGCATATTATTGAATCGGCAGAGGTAGAGCGCGGTGCTCCGTGTGGCTCGACGCATCATACCGCAGCGGGATTGGTGGGCATTCATGCCGATGAAGCGGTCCCTAAAGCAGGCCTTATCTGC
>CAZDMY010000215.1:0-4709 GCA_964506405.1 uncultured Dehalococcoidia bacterium
CATTCCGGATGCGTGCCAGTGGGCGCTCTTTCTGCGCAATCACGACGAACTGACGCTGGAGATGGTCACCGACGAGGAGCGTGACTACATGTACCGCATGTATGCCCAGGAGCGCGAAGCCCGGATCAACCTGGGTATTCGACGACGCCTGGCGCCGCTGCTGAACAACGACAGGAAAAAGATCGAGCTGATCAATGCGCTCCTGTTTACGCTGCCGGGCACACCGGTGATCTATTACGGCGATGAGATCGGGATGGGGGATAATTTTTACCTGGGCGATCGGAACGGGGTCCGGACACCGATGCAGTGGAGCCCCGACCGCAACGCGGGATTCTCGCAGGCCAATCCGCAGATGCTCTATTTACCGCCGATCATCGATCCGGAATACCATTATGAGGCGATCAACGTGGAAAACCAGCAGCGGAACCGGGATTCGCTGCTCTGGCGGATGAAAACCATGATCGCCATGCGCAAGCGGTACAAGGTGCTGGGGCGCGGAACGCTGGAATTCCTGATGCCTCAGAACCGCAAAGTGCTGGCCTATTTGCGCCGGTACGGTGAAGAGATCGTGCTGGTGGTGGCCAATCTCTCACATGCCTCGCAGCAGGCACAAATCAATCTTCAGGAGTTCAAAGGGATGAACCCGGTGGAGATGTTCGGTCGTGAAGCTTTCACGCCTATTGGGCAGGAACCCTACAGCTTCACGCTGGCCCCTTATGCCTTCTACTGGTTCTCGCTGGAAACGCCCGGGGGCGAATCTGTGGCCCGTTCCGTTCCTGGAGCTGGATTTACAGAGGTACCGATGGTGACTATCAGCCCGGCCCGGCTCCTGGCAAAGGAAAATCGCAGCCAGCTTGAATCTTTGCTGCTCAATCACGTCCGGCAGCGGCGCTGGTTCCGGGGGAAATCCCGCACCATCCGTCTGCTTCGCATTGAGGATACGATTCCGATAAAGTATAACGGCGATACAGCCCAGCTCTTCCTCATGCGTATCGAGTACCTGGATCGGGAAACCGAGGTCTATACGCTCCCCCTCGTTATTCGTGCCGAAGCCGAGGTCCGATGGGTCACCCAGCATTACCACACTTCAGTGGTAGCCAGGTTGGCTTCTGGAACGAAGGGGCAGCCGGAGATGGTCCTTTTCGATGCCACATTCGATGAGGTATTCTGCTCTTCGCTGCTGGATGCCATCGCCCGCAGGAGACGATTCAAAGGTCAGAAGGGTACGCTGCTGGCGCAGACTACACCGATGTATCGAAAGACCAGGGGCAGCGGGCCGCTGGTACCGGAATTGATTCAGGGAGAGCAAACCAACTCTTCCATCAATTTCGGGAACAGGCTGGTACTGAAATTCTATCGCAGGCTGGAGGAGGGGATCGGATTGGATGCGCAGATGGGACGGTTCCTGGCTGAGAAGGCGGCTTTCCCCCATACACCCCCGGTGGCTGGTACCATCGATTACCGGCGGGGGCGCAGCGAGCCGGTCAGCCTGGCGGTGCTGCACGGATATGTGCCCAACGAGGGAGACGCCTGGCAGTATACCATGGATTTTCTGGACGGCTACTTCGACCGGGTACAGGCCCACCCGACGGTTCAGGTACCTCCAATCCCGCAGCAATCCAGCCTGACTGCGCGGAGGGAACCCCCGCAACTGGCGCATGAGACGATCGGAAGTTACCTGATATCGGCTCAGTTGCTCGGGCAGCGCACTGCCCGGATGCATATGGCGCTGGCTTCGGAACCGGATGATCCACAGTTTGCCCCCGAGCCGTTTTCGGTCATGTATCAGAACTCGCTGTATCATGCCATGCGGACGCTGACCGTCCAGAATTTCCAGACTCTTCGGGAACAAAGAGGCATCTTAAAGGAAACGGATGGGGAAATCGATAGAGTGCTTCAGATGGAAGATGACATCGTTCAGCAGTTCGAGCGGCTTCGTAAAAAGAAGATACCGGCCCAGCGCATCCGCTGCCACGGCGATTATCACCTGGGACAGGTGCTCTATACCGGCAAGGATTTCGTGATTATCGATTTCGAAGGCGAACCGGCCCGCCCGCTGAGCGAGCGCAGGCTTAAGCGATGCCCGCTGCGGGATGTGGCCGGCATGATCCGATCGTTTCATTATGCCGTGCATACATCACTGAATCGTAAGTCGTCTTCGGCCGTGCCGCCGAAAGATCTGCCGGCGCTGGAGCAGTGGGGGGAATACTGGTATTTCTGGGTATCCGCGGCCTTCCTGAAAGCTTACCTGGATGAGGTCTCAGAGAGCCATTTGCTCCCGGACGATCCGAAACAACTGGAAAACCTGCTGTATGCCTACCTGCTGGAGAAGGCGGTGTACGAAGTGGGTTACGAATTAAATAACCGGCCCGACTGGCTGAAGGTGCCCATTCGCGGCATATTAAGTCTGATGGAGGCGGGATATTGAGGAGCTGATTTGGATGTCATTGCGAGCCCGACGCGGCGGGCGTGGCAATCTCCGTTTGAACGGGGAGGTCGCCACGGCGCTCATCGCGCCTCGCGACGACAACAAAAATGAAAATTAAATGTACTATCATTGCGAGCGCAGCCGGGCAATCTCCTCAAATATCTCTCGTTGTTTTTCAGAGAGTCTGGTGGGAAGTTCGACGATCGCTTTCACATGGAGGTCGCCGCGTTTCTGCGGGTTATTCAGTTCAGGCATCCCTTTGCCTTTAAGGCGAAACACCCGTCCGTTGGGCGTTTCCTGCGGGATTTTCAGGCTGATTTTCTTGCCATTCAACCCCGCAAACTCGGTTTCGCCGCCCAGCACCATTGTGGTTAAAGGCACCTTTACATCCAAATACAGATCGTTTCCCCTGCGCTCGAAACGCGGATGTGGCTTCACCCGGGTTTCGACGTACAGGTCCCCCGGTTTTCCCCCGTTCAATCCCGGTGACCCCTGCCCGGCCAGTCGAACCTGGGAGCCGTCCCGCACGCCGGGCGGAACCTTCGCCTCGATGGTCCGGGACACATTGCCGCTGCCATCGGTGATCTGTATCCGCCGTGTGGTACCTTTAAAGGCCTCTTCGAGAGATATCGCTACAGTGTGCTGGAGGTCTTTACCCTTACGCGGGCGTTTTTCGTATTCGTATCCACGCCCTTCCTGGCTGAACGATTCCCCGAAAAAGGTCTTGAAGAAGTCGGAGAAACCACCCCGTCCGCCGAAGAGGTCCTCCATTTCCTCTTCATTGAGCGTCCGGTATTCGTATTGGGGGCCGCCACCACCACGGCTGTAGTAGTGGGGCTCCCATTGAAACGGCCCCTCACGCGCCCCTGCACTCGCTTTGCTCCATTGTTCGTACTGCTGCCAGTTGGCGCCCAGTTCGTCGTATTTCTGGCGTTTTTCCTTATCCCCCAGCACCTGATACGCTTCGTTGATCTCCTTGAACTTGCTCTCGGCCTGGGGTCGTCCGGATTGACATCCGGATGGTACTGCCGGGCCAGTTTGCGATAGGCTTTCTTTATCTCAGCATCGGAGGCGCTTCTGGCCACGCCCAGTATCTGGTAATAATCCTTGTACTCCACCATGAGACCGCTCGCTCTGCCTGGCGCGCATTACCTCCCGTCTCTCATTAAGTGCTTTATACTTCTCTAAATTCTCCTTCCACGGGTCCCTCGCCGGCCGAACTCTCGGCTTCCTCTTGAGCATAGCTACCTCCTGGTGCACCGGAATGGCTGTAGACCTCCGCGCCGATGCGCTGCATTACATTTTCAAGTTCCTGAGAGGTCCGTTTCACCTGGTCGATATCAGTTCCCTGCAGGGCGGAGCGAACCGCCGCTACCTTTTCTTCGGCTTCCGATTTAAGCTGAGGCGGCACCCTGTCCCCCATGTCTCTCAGCGTTTTCTCTACGTTATAGGCCATGCTGTCGGCCTGATTGCGGGTATCCACTTCCTCCCGGCGCTGTCTATCTTCCTCGGAATGCTGCTCGGCTTCCTTCACCATCCGGTCCACCTCATCCTTGGAGAGACCGGAACTGGCGGTGATGGTGATCTTCTGCTCCTTACCGGTGCCTTTATCCCGGGCCGTCACATTGAGAATGCCGTTGGCATCGATGTCGAACGTCACTTCGATCTGCGGGACGCCGCGCGGTGCCGGCAGGATGCCGTCAAGCATAAAACGACCGATGGTCTTATTCTCGTGCGCCATGGGACGCTCTCCCTGAAGCACGTGCACCTCCACGCTGGGCTGATTATCTTCGGCCGTGGTGAAGGTTTCGGTTTTGGATGTGGGGATGGTGGTGTTCCTCGGAATCAACGGGGTCATCACCCCGCCCAGGGTTTCGATGCCCAGTGTCAGCGGGGTGACATCCAGCAGCAGGACGTCCTTGACCTCGCCGCCAAGCACGCCGGCCTGGATCGCGGCCCCGATGGCCACCACCTCGTCCGGGTTCACACCTTTATTAGGCTCCTTGCCGAAGATCCCTTTGACCTTTTCCACTACCTTGGGCATGCGGGTCTGGCCCCCCACCAGGATGACCTCGTTCACATCGCTCGCCTGAATCCCGGCATCCGAGAGGGCCTGGTTCACCGGATCCATAGTCCGTTCCACCAGGTCTTCCACCAGTTGTTCCAGCCTGGCACGGGTGAGGGTCATGGCCAGATGTTTGGGCCCGTTGGCATCGGCGGTGATAAACGGCAGGTTGATCTCGGTCTGCACCGTGCTGGAAAGCTCGCACTTGGCCTTCTC
>CAZDMY010000216.1:0-4704 GCA_964506405.1 uncultured Dehalococcoidia bacterium
CTGGTATATCAAAACAACCGCCAGAAAAGAGGCCCTCATCGAAAAGAACGAGCAGCTGAACTGGTACCCGGAGCATATCAAGCGGGGCCGGTTCGGCGACTGGCTTCAGAACAACATCGACTGGGCCTTTTCCCGCGAGCGCTACTGGGGAACACCACTGCCGGTCTGGCAATGTGAAGGCTGTGGCGAGTTTGAGTGTATCGGCAGCTTTGAGGAACTGGGGGGCAAACCGGGAGTGGCCGGCATAGGAGCCGAACAGGATTTCCACCGGCCCTATATGGATGAGATTACGTTCACCTGTAAATGTGGCCATACCATGCGGCGGGTGCCGGAAGTTATCGACTGCTGGTTCGATTCCGGGGCCATGCCCTTCGCCCAGATGCATTACCCGTTCGAAAACGAAACCCTGTTAACGGATGGCCGCTTTCCGGCCGATTATATTTGTGAAGCGGTAGACCAAACGCGCGGCTGGTTCTACAGCCTGCATGCGCTTTCGGTGATTTTGTTCGACCAACCCAGTTTCAAAAACGTTATCTGCCTCGGACATATTCTGGACGCCGAGGGTGAAAAGATGAGTAAATCCAAGGGCAACGTTGTCGAACCCTGGCAGGTCATCAACCAGTGTGGTGCCGATGCCCTGCGCTGGTATCTCATCACATCCTCTCCTCCGGGCAATGTGAGGCGCTTTTCCGCAGAGCATGTGATGGAAAGCCTGCGTCGGTTCCTGCTTACACTCTGGAACACCTATTCCTTCTTTGTCACTTATGCCAATATCGACAGCTTCAATCCGGAAGAAACCCACGAGCCGGTAAATCTGCCTGAACTGGACCGGTGGATTCTCTCCGAACTGAATCAACTCATTGATGAAGTGACCTCAGCCCTGGATAACTATGATCCCACCGGGGCGGGGCGAAGGATCGAGTCGTTCGTGGACATGCTCTCTAACTGGTATATCCGCAGAAGCCGGCGCCGCTTCTGGAAAAGTGAAAACGATACCGACAAGAAAGCGGCTTATGCCACCCTTTACGATTGCCTGACAACAGTTTCCAAACTCCTGGCCCCGCTGACGCCGTTCATTTCAGATGAAATCCATCGCAACCTGGTCTGCTCTGTTTATTCCGATGCCCCTGAAAGCGTTCACCTGGCAGACTTTCCCGTCGTTGACCGGAGCCGCATCGACGAACAATTATCCGTAGACACCCGACTGGTGATGAAGATTACCAGCCTGGGACGCTCGGCACGAAGCAAGGCGGGATTGAAAGTCCGCCAACCGCTCATAGAAGTAATCGTGAAAGTCAAAGCCACATCGGAACAGCAGGGGCTGGAGAGACTCAAACAGCAGGTACTGGATGAATTGAACGTCAAAGGGCTGGTAGTAACTACTAGTGAAAGTGATTTGATGGAGATCGAGGTCAAACCGAACCTGGCTGCACTCGGGCCAAAATATGGAAAAAGCCTCGGCGAGATAAAAGAATTAATCGCACAACTCGATCCGCCATCGGTTGCCGAGCTTATCCGGGAAGGTAAAGATGTTCCGGTTGGCAAATACCTGTTGCAACCCGATGAGCTTCTGGTTTCAACCAGGGCGAGAGGTAATTATTCCATCGCAGAAGAAGGCCCCTATGCCGTTGGGATTCCAACTGAGATTTCCGGCGAATTGATCGAGGAAGGTATGGCCAGGGAGGTCGTTCATCGACTTCAAACGATGCGGCGATCGGCCGGATTCGATATCGCTGATTACATTACTACCTGGTACCGGGGCTCCGAGAGAGTTGCTCGGGTGATCGATCGTTTCTCTGATTATATCAAACAGGAAACTCTTTCTATGGATCTGAGGGCCGGCGATCCCCCGGATGGGGCCTATATTGAAAACCTTTCTCTGGAAGGGGATGAACTATCACTCGCGGTCAAGCGATAACCTGAAGACCTTCAGGGATTATTCCGGGCGCTCGACCGTTAGTTCGATCGTCGACTGACTTTGCTCGCCATCTCGCCAGTAGGTAACCGCCACTTCATCGCCCACCCGGTAAAGCCATAGCTCCTTGATCAACTGGCTGGCCGTCGACATCTCCTCCCCCTCAAAATGGGAGATCACGTCCCGAACCTTCAGACCTGCTTTATCCGCAGGACTACCATCGACCACCCGGGTAATCACCACGCCTGTCTGGCGGGAAAGGTTGGCTTCATTTGCTATACTCGGTGTTACATCTGCCAGGATCACCCCCAGCCAGGGCCGCACGACACGGTGCCTGTCACTGATAAGAGCCTCGTATACCGGTTGGACTGTATTGGAACTGATAGCGAACCCGATATTCTGGGCACCCCCGAACAGGACCGAATTGATTCCTACAATGCGGCCGCTCATGTCCAGTAACGGCCCCCCACTGTTTCCCTGATTGATAGCGGCATCCGTTTGAATGACATCGTAATACGTGGCATCGCCAACTGTGAACGAGCGTTCGGTATTGCTGACCACCCCCAGCGTGATGGTGGTGCCTTGATCGAGGGCAAGGGGATATCCCATAGCAATCACCAGATGGCCGGGACTTAACTGCGAAGCATCCGCAAAAGGAACTGAAGGTAACGCTTCGCCATCGATTTTAATAACCGCAAGGTCGGTCAACGGATCGGTGCCCACCATCTCAGCTTCAAACGCCTGAATAACACCCGGTACCGTCACCTCCAGTTGACTGGCTCCCTCAACAACGTGATCGTTTGTAATGATATAGCCGTTCGGGCTCACGATTACTCCGGACCCGGAAGATTCCTGTAATGTCTTCCCGAAGAAAAAACTTTCCGTTTCTATCCTGGCGGAGATAAACACCACCGCCGGATCGGCCTTTTCAACGATATTGGCGATGGCATTTGAAAGTGCTATAGCCGAGCAGGAACCCGGCTCGATGGCAACCGTGGTATACGTATCTGCTTTCGCCGGATTATCGTTGACTTGCGGAACTGAGGTATCACATGAATCCTTACATTCCTGGCATGCTATCACAGCAGAAATGAAGACAATGAAAAAAACAAACAGGCCAAGCCAGGTGGTTGGGGATCGGTTAGCTTTCCTTTTTGGGGTGTTCATGACGTGTTATGCTGGTTTTCCTGCGCCGGGCATCGCGACGGGAAACCCCGACCGGCCCCAGCCATGAAACCGATGTAAACGATGGCACCGCATCTCCTAGGATCTGCTTGCCTTTTAAAAACATATTCTCAACCGGCGCCTGGAGCGGCCCCAGATACGTAGCTGTATCGGATGTCTCCTCCTCCGTAATGATGGAGGCATCGGAGGCTCTCACTCGCGAATACACCGCTGTAAGCTTGGCACAATAAAGCATTATCACCGCCGAGACGTACAACCATACCATTACCGCTATGACATTGCTTACCGTGCCGTAAACCACATTGTAAGGAGAGTAATTGGTAACATACCACACGAACACCTGTTTGGCGGCTTCAAACCCGATAGCCGCAAGCAGTGCCCCGCCCCAGACATCGCGCCAGCGAACCTTTGTATTTGGTACAAATTTATAGAGCAGCAAAAAGGTTACAAATGCCATTGTGATAGTCGTAAGTATGAGCATTGCATTCCAGAACAAATCACCTTTGAAAAAGGCAACTTCCGTAGTACTGATGCTATATTTCTTGATAACGCTTAGCGCAGCGGTAGCACCGAACGAAGCAAGCAGCAACACCCCCAGGCCAACCATCATGCACAACTCCAGGAATCTATCCACTACAAATGCCCGAGGCCTTCGGATGCCCCATGCAGCATTGAGGGATTTACGCATTGCATTGAAGACCGAAGACCCGCCCCACAAAAGGCCCAGAATAGCCACAATCCCAGTTGCCTCCCAGGTATCGCTCACTCCGCCAATGGTAGCTGTAATGAAATCGGCATTGACAGGCAGCAACCGACCCACTGTATCAATAACTTCACTTTCTATCTCCGGATCGTTGGTCAGCCAACCGAGGATGGAAATCGCCGCCAGCGTTAATGGAAACAAAGAGAAAAAGGTGAAGAACGCAATCGATGCCGAGAGATGCGGGCAATTATCCGTCAGGTATTCATTGACCACCATCTTGTTGAAGTTAAAGAACTTCCGGGTCCGGATTCTTATTCGTCTTTTTGTTGATGAAGAAAGCACGCTTTCAACTCCGAAATGTTATCGCAGCCGTAGACTGCGAATACTAAGACTCAATTATCAAACTGCACGCCTTCATCCGCCACCTGCTTGACCATGATACTGTTTTTCAAAAGCTTGAGTTTGCTCCCATCCTCTACCCTCAGGATAACATCGTTTTCCCCAATGAAATCGACCTCTCCCATAATACCGCCGATAGTAATAATCTTATCACCCTTATTCAAATCGTCAATCAGCTTCTGGTGCTCAACCTGTCGTCTGCGTTGCGGCCTTAGAATAAAAAAGTAAAAAACCGCAAACATAACTACTACAATAACAACTAACCCGATACCAGCCATATCAACCTCTGCCTATAAACCCATTATTTCTATAATATATAGACATCTACTATTATACCAGTAGATATCAAGACGGGTGTAATGAGGACCATCATTACGTTTGCACCCAGTGAGGGAATCATGTCCGGGATGTTATCATGATTACTCAAGCTTCCCTTCACTGCCTTTAATGCAAACGGCACCGTCAGCAGTCCCAACAGTGCCATAAGCGGAATCGCCTCCAG
>CAZDMY010000217.1:0-4641 GCA_964506405.1 uncultured Dehalococcoidia bacterium
CGGTCATGAGTTTGTGGGTGTCGTTGATGCCTGTTCGGATGATACCTGGGTGGGCAAAAGGGTTGTTGGGGAGATCAATGCTGCTTGCGGCCAGTGCGATATGTGCGATCGGGGACTGGGCCGGCACTGCCCCAATCGAAGCACGCTGGGTATTCAGGGACTTGATGGCTGTATGGCCGATTACTGTGTCTTGCCAATCTCCAATCTAAGGGAAGTGCCTGAAGATATTCCGGATGAACGGGCGGTTTTCACTGAGCCTCTTTCTGCTGCCTGCGAGATAATCGAGCAACTCAAACCTGCCCGGTGTAAGCGAGCGATAGTTCTGGGTGATGGGAAGCTCGGCATTCTATGCGCGTGGGTGCTTTGCACCATCCTTTCAGACGTAACGCTGGTCGGGCATCATGCGAAGAAACTGAAAGCCGCCCGATGGAAGAACCTGAAGACGGCTCGGAACCTGAAGGAAGTGGAATCGTGGGCGAATATTGTAGTGGAAGCGACCGGTACACCGGAGGGTATCAAGCGCGCGATGGAAATCTGCGAGCCAAGAGGTCACATCGTGCTTAAATCGACAATCGCTTCCGATATCACCCTCAACCTTGCTCCGCTGGTGGTTAACGAGCAAACAATCGTGGGTTCACGTTGCGGTCAGTTTCGGGACGGAATGCGGATGATGGAGAAATACCCGGATATGCCCATTGAGCGCCTGATTACGGCAAGGTACCCGTTGGCCGAAGCCGAAAAGGCATTTGAACATGCAGCCGAACCCGAGGCGCTCAAAGTATTGATTGAGATGGAGTTATGATGAAGATCAAGCCGATTGAGTGGAAAGAAGGGAATATATGCCTGCTGGATCAAACACGGCTGCCGTGGGAGGAGCTTTACCTGGATCTGGTGGATGTTGAGGGGATTTGTGAAGCGATTAAGTTCTTGAGAATTCGCGGAGCCCCGGCCATTGGGGTGGCCGCCGCCTTCGGGCTGGCAATGGGAGCACAGTCGATTGAGGGTCAATCCAGGAGCGAGTTCATGGAAAACCTCGGTTCAATATCGAGAACGATTGCAGCCACACGTCCTACGGCGGTGAACTTGTTCTGGGCGCTGGACCGGATGTGGAGGGTGGCTGAGAATCAAGAGGATGTTCCGGGAATAAAAGCGGCGCTCATTGATGAGGCCGGGGCCATTGAGAGGGAGACGGCGGAGGATGACCGGAAAATGAGCGAAAATGGTGCGGTGCTGATACAGGACGGCTTCACCATCCTTACCCACTGCAATGCCGGGGCTCTGGCTACAGCAGGCTTCGGAACAGCGCTCGGCGTTATCGGCGCAGCGCATGAACAGGGAAAGAGAATTGAGGTCTTTGCCGATGAGACGCGGCCTTTGCTGCAAGGTGCCCGATTAACCGCCTGGGAATTGATGCGGGCCGGCATTCCGGTAACGCTCATCACCGACAACATGGCCGGGCATTTCATGAAAGCGGGGCGGATCGATTGCGTAGTGGTGGGTGCCGACCGCATCGCTGCCAACGGGGACGTTGCCAACAAGATCGGCACTTACAGCGTTGCAGTACTCGCTCACGAACACGGTATTCCATTTTACGTTGCTGCGCCGATGAGCACGGTCGATTTCAAAACCCTGACGGGCGATGATATCCCCATTGAAGAGCGCGATCCGGCAGAAGTCACCTGTCCGTACGGACTGCAGATCGCGCCCGAAGGTGTCAGGGTCGCAAACCCGGCTTTCGATGTAACTCCACACGAGTATGTATCTGCTATAATCACCGAAGAGGGGATCGCCAGGAACCCCTATACTGATAGTCTGCAATCGATGCGAAAAGGAGATGCGAATGCCTGAAGCTAGAATAGGGGTAATCGGAGGGACCGGACTGTATGATATCGAAGGGATGACCGATGTGGAGGAGGTTCGTGTGAAAACCCCCTTCGGCGATCCCAGCGATGCCATCGCCATAGGGATGGTCGAAGGAACTAATCTTGCTTTCCTGCCGCGCCACGGCCGCGGACACAGAATCGCGCCACACGAATTGCCGCAGCGAGCAAATATCTATGCATTGAAATCTCTGGGTGTTGAGTGGATCATCGCGATCAATTCGTGCGGCAGTTTCAAAGAGACGTTGAAACCCAGGGATCTGGTTATTCCGGATCAGGTCATCGACCGGACCAAAGGGCGGGTGAGCACTTTTTTCGGTAATGGAATCGTCGCCCACATCCCCAACGCCGAGCCATTCTGTCCGGTACTGGGGCAGATATTGTATGATGCAGCCAGTAAAGCAGGTGCCAATGTGCACCGTGGAGGAACCTTCATCGCCATGGAAGGCCCTCAGTTTTCCACCAAGGCGGAATCGAGATTGTACAAATCCTGGGGGGCGGATATCATAGGTATGACCATCATGCCTGAGGCCAAGCTGGCCCGGGAAGCGGAGATATGCTATGCACCTATTGCCTGCGTTACTGACTACGATTCGTGGCATGACGATCTGGACGCTGTCAGGATCGAGGAGATCATCGCCATTTTGAACGAAAATATGGAGCGGGCCAGGAACATCATTAAAATCGCTGCAGCCGGGATCCCTCAAGAGCGTTCATGCATCTGTGCCAATGCGCTGGAAAACGCCATTGTCACCTCACCGGACGTTATCCCGGCTTCAACTAAAAAGGATTTGGATTTGCTCATCGGGAAATATATCAACCAGGATAATAGCTGAATATGGAACCTCCAAGCTTCAAACCCAAGGGGCTGCCGACGGCAATCGGCAGCATGCCGCATACGGATCCGAAAAAGGCATGTGATGTTGTGATGGAGAGCCTTCCTCAGATACCGGTCTGGCCGCAAATGCCGAATAGAACGTTTCTGGAAAACATGTATGCCCAGTACAGTGAAAAACTACCGGGTGTGATACTTGAGGATGAGCGGATATACGTCGATCGTTCCGTGGATTTCTCACGGGAAATGGAGGGGCTGTACTCAGCCTACATCGAAAATGCCGTTGACGAATATGCGATCAGCTATGAATATGCGCCCGGTTTTTACGAATTCCTCAAACAGGATTTCGATTCGGCTCTAGCTGTCAAGGGACAGGTTACCGGACCGATCAGCTTTGGCCTGGTGGTTACGGATCAGGATCGACGTCCGACCTTGTATGACGATACGCTGGCGGATGCCATCGCCAGGCATTTGAGATTGAAGGCGGCCTGGATGGAAAAGGAACTGGCGAAACGATACTCTAAGACCATCATATTTATCGATGAACCGTATCTGGCGTCACTGGGTTCGGCGTTTGTGGCACTGGACAATGAAAAAGTAATTGAACTGACAAACGAGGTACTTGCGGGACTCAACGGCCTTACAGGGATGCATTGCTGCGGCAATACGGACTGGTCGGTTCTCATGGCGACCGGAATCGATATCCTCAATTTCGATGCCTTCAATCACGGGGAATCGCTGGCCCTTTATCCGGATGAGCTTAAAGCTTTCCTCGGTCGAGGAGGCACGCTTGCCTGGGGGATTGTTCCCAGTGAAGAGGAAACCCTCCCGAATGAGAATGCAGAAAGCCTGTTGAAACGCCTGGATACGATAATGGATTACCTCGTTGCCAAAGGCATCGAACGAAACGTCCTGCTGGATCAGTGTCTGATAACTCCATCATGTGGGTTGGGCTCGATATCGGTAGCGATGGCCGAAAGGGCATTACGGCTGACTCGTGAGGTATCCGAAGCGTTTCGCAACAATCAACAAACTTGAGGTTTGATCGGAATGGACCTGGATATCGTAGGTATTGGCTCGGCGTTAGTAGACATAACGGTAGAAGTGGATGATGCTTTCCTTCAGGCTGAAGGCCTGCCGAAGGGCGGGATGACACTCGTCGATGCAAATCGGTCCGGTGAACTTCTAAGGAAGATGGAAAAATTCCCGAAGGAACTTTCACCCGGCGGGGCAACCGCGAATGTCATGGCGTCGTTTGCCCAGTGTGGCGGGAGAGCCGGCTTCATCGGCAAGGTTGGCAAAGACGAAATGGGGAACTATTTTCAGCAGGAGACGGAAGGAGCCGGTGTTACTTTCATTAAACTGCTGTCTGAGGGCACCCCGACCGGAACCGGACTGACGTTCATTACACCGGACGGGCAGAGAACGTTTGCCACCTATCTGGGGGCAGCGGTCGAGCTTTCCCCTGCGGACATCTCGGCCGATACCCTCAATCGGGCACCAATCCTGCATCTGGAGGCTTACCTGGTTTTCAACCGGGATTTAATGGATTTTCTCCTGCAAACCGCCCGGGGGAACGGTCAGAAGATATCGATGGACCTTTCCTCGTTCGATACAGTGAAAGAGAACCTGGATTATCTGGAGAGAATCGTTAAGGATCACCTGGATATCGTCTTTGCCAACGAAGATGAAAGCCTGGCATTTACCGGCCTGGCGCCTGAGGATTCGCTTGGGGTGCTTTCCAGGTTATGCGAAATTGCCGTGGTTAAGGAAGGGGGAATGGGATCGCGCATCGCCCGCGGCTCTCACAAGGTGTTCCTTCCCGCAGAGAAGATATGGGCTGTCGATACCAACGGGGCCGGCGACGCTTACGCGGGTGCCGTGCTCTACGGGTTAAGCCGCAAGATGAGCATCTCGACATGCGGG
>CAZDMY010000218.1:0-4633 GCA_964506405.1 uncultured Dehalococcoidia bacterium
CTTCTCTTGTGGAAGTATTTTAAGTTGTATGGAACTGGCTTAGAGCACGGGCTGCTCAAGCGTCCAATCCTTAACATACTCACCACGTAATGCCGCAAGCAGTCGGATTATCATGTCTGGATCGGTTAAAAAATAACAACTCCTGTTTCCATCACGGCGAGAATCAACGATGCCGCAGTGCCGTAGCAGTGCCAGATGCTGAGAAATACTGGGCTGCGTTGATCCATCGATGAGCTGTTCTACGTCGACTACGCATTTTTCTTCTTCAGACAGTACGTCAAGTATTTTCAACCGCACAGGATGGGCCAGTACGTTAAATAATCGGGATTCAAAAGTGTAGTCATGTTGTTTTATGTCTCGCCTAATCTATACGTTCTAATATTTGAATTAATTTATGAATTTTTATTATATATATAGATATGATAACTTTTGTCAATCTTTGCTACCCTCGAACCTTTTGAAGGGCTTGCTCCGCTGCTAAGGTAATGGGTTCAAGACTTGGTTCCGAAGCTAAGTCCGGATTGCCGGCGCACATGAGTGTGGTGAGTTCGGAGATTGTTTTTCCGCCAAGAATCAGGGCACTGACATTGTCTATTTCTTTGGCCGGCGCCTCAGCATCGCTGATAATCTGCCCGCCGATCAGTTTTTGATTCTTTTTATCGAAAACAAGCTTCAATGTCCAGGGCTTCATTCCTGGTATCATGCCGTGCTTACTTCTGGAACTCACCGTAGCGGTTAACGTATCAAAACCCTCTTTTTGAGCTTGCTCTTCCGTAAATCCAGTAGCAGCTATACTTTTATCAAAGAGCTGGCACGCAGAGCTATTAAGTACTCCAGGAAATTCAATTTTGAACCCGGCCAAGGTTTTGGCGGCCAGCCGTCCCTGTATTACAGCAGGTCCGCGCAGGGGGCCAGGAACTGGTTGTTTGGTAATGAAGTGTTCTTTTTCAACGCAGTCGCCGGCAGCGAGTATATCGGGATTGGATGTTTCCATGAATTTATTGACCTTAATCCCGAATTTCCCCATCTCGAGCCCTATTTCGTTCGCGAGTTCGATATTTGGTCGAGTGCCTACGTTCATAAAAACCATATCTGCATCAATTTTTTCGCCGCCATCTAACTCAGCACCAGTAACTGTTCCATTTCCTCCCATCAATTTCTCGACCTTCTGCCCCATCAACATCTTGATACCTTTACCCTCAAGGTAACTTAGAATCTCACTTCCCATCTCTGGATCGAGCATCAGTGGCAGGGGATGGCTCAATAGTTCGACTACGGTGATATTGTATTTATCAGGATGCATCATTGAAAGAAGAGAGGCGACTTCCAGACTGATGAATCCTGATCCTATGAACAGAAGGTTTCGAGGTTTGGCTTCCTCAAGATAGCCTTTAATTTCCTCGCCATCGCTCAACGATCGTAGAACAAATACTCCACTCAGGTCACGTCCTTCAATAGGCGGGACGAATGGGCTGGCACCAGTGCTCAATACCAATTTATCATACGGGAATGTTCGGCCATCCGATATTTCAACTTTCTTTTCTTTTGCATCGATATGTTTTACGGTATCAATAACAAGATTTATGTTATTATTGCTGAACATGCTGTCCGGATTTACGATCGATTCCGGGGTGACCAGACCGGCCACCACATGAGGCAAAGCTCACCTGACGATAAAACGCTTATCGGCCCGAATAAGTGTGATATTCACCTCAGGCATAAGCTGTCTGGATAACATTGCGGCAGGGCCTCCCACTCCTCCACACCCAATGATTATCAGTCTGTCACCCTTTTCCATGGATCGCCTCCTTTACCTTTTTATAAGTTTATTGAATCTGAAATCTGCTGCATCCCAAGATTCTTTTGTTCCAAAATTCCCTCTCGTATAAGCATATAACCCTGGACGAATTTGGGGTTGGAAATCCTGTAATAGACGTTCTGCCCTTCCTTGCGGGTTAGCACTGCCCCCTTATCTCGCATGATGCGCAGATGTTGTGAAACATTTGGAACCGAAAGCTCTAAAGCGTCGGCCAGTTCCGTGACTGATCTAGCACCGTCTGCCAGGAGCCAGAGGATCTTAATCCTGGTGGCACTGGAAAACACATGGCAGAAATCGGCGTGGATTTCAAAGATTGCCTGTTCGGACTTTACGTTCATCAACTTGTTGATTGCGCAATTACGCAACTATGCATATTATGAATCCCAGGCTTGTCGTCTGTCAACGCCTTTTTTTTTAATCCTACTATTCCCCGAAAACGTAAGAACCGCCGGACTGCTTTTGAACGCTTCGCCCTATTCGTGATACAATAGCATCTGGATGCCTTTTCAACTAAATACTCAGGGTCATATTCGTTTGGGCAATACCTGTCATTTCGGAAAGATGCAACTCTGATGCATATGTTTGTATCAATAGATATCGGGGGGATGGACTATGCCATATTTGAATAAAGATTTCGACAAATTCAAGGGCTCAGCTGATTACGTAGCCTCAGCGCCGCTGAAAAATGCCGTCAATGTGTCCATTGCGCTGGGAAGACCGCTCTTGATCCGGGGGGAACCGGGGACCGGGAAAACGATGCTGGCCCATAGCATCGCCAAAGGACTGGATATGCAGCTTCTGGTCTGGAATATCAAATCGACCACCAAAGCGCAGGAGGGCCTTTACGTTTACGATACCGTCCAGCGCTTAAATGACAGCCGGTTCGGCGATAAGAATATTTCCGACATAAGCCAGTATATCCATTTGGGTAAACTGGGGGAATCATTTGTTTCCGATGAACAACTGGTGCTCCTGATCGACGAAATCGATAAAGCCGACCTGGAATTCCCCAATGACCTGCTTAATGAACTGGATGCCATGACTTTCTACATTCCGGAAACCAAAGAAACGATTTCGGCCAGACACAGGCCGGTAATGGTGATCACTTCGAATGCTGAGAAGGAGCTGCCCGACGCCTTCCTCCGCCGCTGCGTTTTCCACTATATCGAATTCCCGGATAAAGAAGGTATGGAGGAGATTATCCATGTCCATTATCCGGATATCCAGGATAAACTTCTTAAGGAAGCTCTCAAGGTTTTCTATGCCCTGCGTAATGTGGATGAATTTCGAAAGAAGCCTTCCACCAGCGAACTTCTGGACTGGCTGCAGGCCCTCATGCTGGGGGGTATTCCTCACGACAAGATATCGCAGGAAATCCCGTTCATCGGAACACTCCTGAAGAAAGAGGTCGATTACGAATACTTCAATACCGCCTACGCCGGCCGCCCTGCCAGTAACCAGCGAACCGTTAAATGGAGATACTAAACTAAGAATACAGGAGCCAGGATATAGAAGTTAGAATTGAGATTGCATCACCGTGTTGGGAAGGGCTTCTAACTCCTGTCTCCTAACTCCTGACTACTGACGATATGTTTACCGAATTTTTCTATACACTTAAACGAAAAGGCGTGCCGGTCACCCTCACTGAGTGGATGACTCTCATGGAGGCGCTTGCGAAGGGATACATCTCCAACCTGGAAGAGTTCTATTTCCTGGCGCGCGCCATCCTGGTTAAGAGCGAAACGTTCTTCGATCCCTATGACCTCGCATTTCAGGAATACTTTCAGGGCATCGAGACACCGGACCAGATCCGCGATGAGATACTCGACTGGCTGAAGGACCCCGAAAATGTGGCCAGCATAGAAGAACTTTTCACCGAAGAAGAGATGGCAAAGTTTGATGAATGGGACCTCGACGAGTTGGTCAAAGAACTGGAAAAGCGGATGCAGGAACAGAACGAACAGCACGACGGCGGGGGATACTGGATCGGTCGAGGTGGCACCAGCCCCTTTGGGCACGGCGGCAGGCATCCGGCAGGAATCCGTATCGGGGGGGAATCCCGGGGGAGGGGGGCGGTGCAGATTGCCCAGAAACGTCAGTACAAAAACTACCGTAGCGATATGGTTCTCGATGTGCGGCAGATCAAGGTTGCCCTGAGAGGGCTTCGCCAGCTTGGCCGCATCGGACCGGAAGAGGAACTGGACATCGAGGGAACCATCGATGCCACGGCACGTAATGCCGGGGATATCGACCTTAAATGGATGCGCAGCCGCATCAATGCCACCAAATTGCTGCTGCTCATGGATACCGGGGGTTCCATGATCCCGTATGCCCGGATGTGTTCCCGGCTGTTTACCGCAGCCCATTCCGTCTCACACTTCAAGGATTTCAAATACTTCTATTTCCACAACTGTATTTACGATTCCGTTTATCAGGATATCGAGCACGAGGAAGGGATTCCCACCGAGTGGCTGTTTCACAATCTGAGTTCCGATTACAAGGTGGTTCTGGTGGGTGATGCCCGAATGGCCACTTCGGAACTGACCCACCGGTACGGGGCGATCTACTATTATGAACGAAACGAAGTTCCGGGCATCGTAAGGCTTCAGCAGATTGCGGACCATTTCACCCACTGCGTGTGGCTGAATCCGGAGGATGAGCGTTTCTGGCAGCATCCGACGGTACAGATGATTGCCCAGACTTTCCCGATGTACCAGTTAACTCTTGAAGGACTCGGGACGGCGATCAAGACGCTGACGGTAAAGAAATAAACAAGGATTTTCATATGAGCGATTTTGTCAAACGTCTCAAGGA
>CAZDMY010000219.1:0-4591 GCA_964506405.1 uncultured Dehalococcoidia bacterium
CCGCTGCCTGGCGGGCGGCAGCAATGAAATCTTCCGAACCGTCCGGATAATCGGAATCTTCTATTCGTCCGCCGGGAAAAGCCCAAAGCCCTCCCTGGAACTTCAATTCCGGATTGCGGTGAATGAGCAGCACCTCGAATCCATCCGGCCTTTCCCGGATGGGGATCACCGTCGCCGCCGGACGGGCTACGACCGGGGTGCCGGAGTAGTTGGCTTTTTGGGGATTGAATATGGAATCTGTCATCAGGGGCCATTTGCTATTATGGGCCAGGAGGGGCTGAGGGGTCAAGGCGAAGCAACAAGAAGCACCTCGCCTGGTTTTAAACAAAAAATCGATTAGAATTAAACCATTTGGGTTGACGACTTATTTCGGGCTGAGGTAGTATTGATAGAAGCCAAATTTCCAGATATCTCAAACCCAACTGAGGAGAAATTGTAATGGTAAGGCGATATTCACTAAGCTGTTTGTTTTGTTTGGTTTTCTTAATTATACTCGTAGTCAGTAGCTTTGCGGTGGCAGGTTTACGTCTCGTTCAACCTGAGAAGGCCCAAGCCGATGCGCCTTACCAGCCGATGATTGCTGCGGGCTGGTATCACATTGTGGCTCTAAAGAGTGACGGATCTGTCGTTGCCACCGGGATGAACTGGTTCGGTCAGTGTGATGTTGACGAATGGAGCGATATCCAGCAAGTCTATGCTGGGCTATTTCATACCGTAGGGTTGAAAAGAGATGGGACGGTTGTAGCTATCGGGGAAAACAACTGCGGCCAGTGCGATGTCGACGACTGGACCAATATAGTTCAAGTTTCGGCCGGGCATGATTTTACAGTCGGGTTAAAAGAAGATGGAAAGGTGGTCATTGCCGGAGACGATGATCTCATGGAGTACATTATGAGCCAATGGGTTGAGATACTACAGGTCGCGGCCTGGGATCACCATGTATTAGGATTAAAATGCGACGGTACTGTAGTTGCTACCGGAGATAACGACTACGGTCAATGCAATGTAGAAACTTGGGCCGATATCGTACAAGTGGCTGCTGGTGGTTGGCATACTGTAGGCGTTAAAAGTGATGGTACGGTGGTTGCTACTGGAAGGAACGGAAACGGTCAATGTAATGTTGAAAGCTGGACCGATATCCTGCAGGTTTCCGCCGGATCCTATTTCACTATTGGTTTAAAGAACGATGGAACGGTGGTTGCCACCGGATACAACTCGTACGGTCAATGTAATGTCGAGGGATGGACAAATATTATACAGGTAACTGCTGGAGAACAGCTTTCCGTAGGCTTGAAGAAGGACGGGACACTGGTTGCCATCGGACTGGATTATTCTGGCCAGTGTGATGTTTGGGACTGGGCTGACATTCAGCAAATCTTCGCTGAAAAGTTCCGTACCCTGGGTGTGAAAATCGATGGAACTGTGATTGCTGTCGGTGAATGCAGCTCGGACCAGTGCAATGTTGGAGGCTGGGCAGATATCCAGCAGGTCGCTGGTGGGAGTTACTACACAGTCGGATTGAAGGGTGACGGAACTCTGATTGCTACAGGATTGAACGTCTCTGGGGAGTGCGATGTTGAAAGCTGGGCGGATATCCACCAAGTAGTTGCGGGTCATCGGCATACCGTCGGATTGAAAACTGACGGCACTGTGTTGGCAACTGGTGAAAACGAACTGGGGCAATGTGATGTCGATGGATGGACCAATATCCAGCAGATTTCCGCATGGGGTGTGCAAACGCTAGGCGTAAAGGCTAATGGAAGCGTGGTAGCTACCGGTTGGAATGGGCCCGGCCACTGTGATGTCGGCGGCTGGACAAATATACGGCAGGTATCCGCCGGGGATCGACATTCAGCAGGGCTCAAAAATGATGGGGCAGTGATCGCTACCGGGATTAACCAGTATGGACAATGCAATGTAGAAAGCTGGACGGAGATTCGGCAAATTGCAACCGGGCGGGATCATACTGTCGGACTAAAGACCGACGGAACCGTAATAGCAACCGGATGCAACGACTGGGGGCAATGTGAGGTAGATGATTGGACGGACATCGTACAAGTCTCAGCCGGGGACGACCATACTGTCGGACTACGAATCGATGGCACGGTTATGGCAGCTGGCCCGGAAGTGGTGTTGGCAAGCTGGGATTTGGGATTACTTCCAGTTTTCGTTAATGCTTCAGCGATAGGAGCTAATGATGGTACCAGTTGGGCCGATGCTTATACTAATTTGCAGGAAGCTTTGACTAACCCTGGTACACCATGCCAGATTTGGGTCGCTGCCGGAACCTACACCCCGGCACCCTCCGGCCAACCCGGCACACGGACGGATTCCTTCCAGATGAAAACCGGGGTTGAAATCTATGGAGGGTTCCCAAATACCGGCAGTCCTGCGTGGAATGATCGTGATTGGCAGACACATCGAACCGTTCTAAGCGGAGATATTGGGGTACTGGGCGATAACTCGGATAACGCCTACCACGTGTTCGATAATTCCGATGTCGATACAACCGCCGTACTGGATGGATTCACTATCACCGGCGGAAATGCCGATGGCTTTACAACCTGGGTCGATTCTTGGGGTGGTGCGATGTACAATCATTCGAATTCCTCCCCCACAGTTAATAACTGCGTATTTTGTCAAAACCGGGCATTGATATTGGGTGGAGCGATGTATAACCATCAGTCTTCACCAAAGATAACCAATTGTATCTTCTGGGAAAACCAGGCAGACGATGGTGCAGGAATGTACAACTTTGAATCATCACCCGTAGTGACTAACTGCACTTTATATGGCAACCTGGCGAATATCAATGGCGGAGGAATATGCAATACAGCATCAGCTCCAATTGTTACGAATTGCATCTTCTGGGAAAATATTCCGAACGAGATACATAACGAAGGTAGCTGGCCGGTTCTTACTCACTCGGACGTACAAGGCAGCTACCCTGGAATTGGCAACATCGATGCGAACCCATTCTTTGTGGATCCCGATAGCGGGAATTTCCGCCTTCGGCCGAATTCGCCCTGTATTAATACCGGGACCAACTCGGCACCCGGTATGCCCCCGACCGACTTCGAAGGGGATGCACGTATCATTGATGGCCGGGTGGATATGGGAGTGGATGAAGCCGGGGAATTCGAGATAGTCGTCGATCCCCCGGTTGGCACGATCTGTTCCGAAGTGACGATCAGCGGATACAACTTCTGGCTGACGCCCGGCACAGAATCACTGTTGGCCTCGGATATCACCATTGGAGGCGAAGTGTGGATTTCATCCGGTTCAGTATTGGCTGCTCAAACAGAGCTTGATAATGACGGACTGGCTGATGATTTCCGTGTGTCTACTTCTATCCCGAGAATGCACGATAGTGGCGTATGGCAGGTAGCCTGCCAGGACCTGGTAAATCCAGAGGACCCCTGGGTAACGACAACTTTTGAAATAGCTACAAAAACAGTGTCAGTTACGCCTCTCGCCGGACCTCCGGGCACGAATGTGACAATTGAAGGTACGGGCTGGTGCCCCGGAGATAAGAATGGTTTCGCAATAATGATATACGGGAATACCACCGCCGGGGCTCAGATCACCACTATGCCTATACACGTTGATGATCAGGGATGTTTCATAGTTCAGGGCCGGATTCCCTGGGAAGCAACTCCCGGAGTTCATGGTGTAATGGTGGTCTTCGATGACGATGGTGTTTTCAACCAGAGTGCAGAGGAGATATCTGCCCAGGGTACGTTTATCGTCACAGATCGAACATTAACTATAGTGCCAGACAACACTGCTTTTGGAACCCTAGTGACGCTCAGCGGAGGGGATTTCGGTCCGCCCGCCGCTGGGGGAACGCCGGCGCTATACATTTACGGCCAACATCAACCAATGGAAGGTGTCGATCACCAGCCGCTCAGCAGTTCGGGTGATATAATCCCAGTTGTGTTTAGGATCAGCCGGGATCTCGGTTTTCACTATGGCGAAAATATAGTTGAAATACGAGCGATGGTTAACGACGTCGAGGCTTCCGCCGTTGCTGATCTGAATATCGTGCGCCCGACACTGGAGATCGATCCCGTAAGAGGGCCACGAGGGACAACGGTAACGGTCACCGGGCAGGGCTGGCCCATCGACAACTTCGTAACAATATCATATGAACGCACCGATACTCATGAAAGCGAAGAACTGGCTATTACTCAGCCAAATCAGAGTGGACAGTTATTTGCTCAGTTCGATATTCCTTCGTTAGATATGATTTCTGATGAAGTGGATTTGCTGATCTCCGCATCGGATGGAACCGGGCCGGAATCGAACCAGAGCCTGGTATCGGTCTACACAGTAGGCCCAAGTATCTCGGTTCATCCAGCTATATCAGGTACAGCAAAACCAGTAAAGGTTTGCGGCATCGGTTTCGATCCAAACTCACAAGTTCAAGAAGTAACCATTGGGAACAAACCTATCGTGCCGGAACCTGAGCTTCCTGTTACGACTGCTACCGGCTCATTTACGATGATCGGTACTGTTCCGGGGTTACCCGCAGGTAATCATCAAGTTAAGGTCCGGGTGAACCAAACGGAAGATAAACCGATTACTACAT
>CAZDMY010000220.1:0-4577 GCA_964506405.1 uncultured Dehalococcoidia bacterium
GAAGGTAAGCTTAGCTGGCAATTCAGGACAAATGCTTATGTTCGATCATCACCCGCGATCGGGAAAGACGGCACTGTGTACTTCGGCGCCGACGACAATAGTCTATATGCACTGAATCCCATTGGAACCCTTAAATGGGAATTTAAGGCGGGAAGCAGTATTGAATCTTCACCAGCTATCGGAACCGATGGCACAATATTTTTCGGCTCGAACGACGGTTCCCTCTATGCCTTAAATCCGGACGGGACATCCAAGTGGCGTTTTTTAACAGATAATTGGGTAACCACCTCACCGGCAATCAGCCCCGATGGCACGGTCTATTTTGGTTCAAATGATAAGCACTTCTATGCAGTGAACCCGGACGGTACGAAAAAATGGGAATTCGAAACGAATAGAGCCATCCAATCCTCCCCAGTGATCGATGCCAATGGCACCGTCTACTTTGGTTCAAATGACGGTTTCATCTATGCCTTGAATCCGGACGGCACCCAGAAATGGAGCCATGAAGTTGAGGGGGAAATCGCTTCGTCACCAGTTATTAGTGCCGACGGGACCATTTATGTTGGCACGAGTTACCGCTACATATTTGCGCTAGGGCAATAGACTGCAACCGGAGGCGTTCTTTGGTCATCTCGCCCCCGGTTCTCTTTCATACTTCAGTTATGTAAATAATCCCGTGTTTTACTAATAGCGATCCTCAATCCTGGCTATGTGGTAAGGTACATCATGAGCACGTTAACCATTTTTCCATAGCTGATATTACTCAATAAGTAATCCATCAAAGCATCCACCATCTCGGCATAACCGATCTTACCATTTGCATTCAGGTCATAGTCCCACGCTGACCAGCCGGCATATTCATCCGCTCCCATATCAACCGTGCCGCCAGTAATCCTCGCATCCCCATCAAAATCCTCTGTGATGCCGGCTACGGCTCCGTCACTACCGGAATCGATGCAGGGCGAACCATATTTGAGATGCACATCTCCATCAATAGTCGGCGCGTCGTTGTAATCCGGCATATCCACAAACATGGGATCGGCATCGATGTTGTGCCCGTTATCGGTCCCCAGAGACGGATCCCATAAATCGCTTCCGCCGCTGTCTCCAATATTGCAATAGGCAAATGAGGGCGAAGCGCCATGGTTGCCTACCTGATCGACCTCGTTGTCGGTATGGTTGCCCCATACAATGCAATTGGTCAGAATGGGACTATTATCGCTTCCGTTCGAGAAAACATAGACCCCTCCACCCCAATAGAGCGATCTATTACCCGCAATGGTGGTGCTGGTCAACAGCAATTCGCTCGTAGCACCGTCAGTTGTACCCACCCATATGCCACCCCCTTCATTACCGGATGCATTGTTCCCATTTACAACACAGTTCATTAGCTTCGGATGAGCAGCGCTGCTATAACGACTGACAAAACACAAACCACCGCCACGGTTTGCCTCGTTGCCCTGGACATTGCAACTTGAAATATCGGAGTAACAGATCGCATTATTATCACAGCAGCGATATACTCCGCCACCGTCTCCACCGGCGGTGTTCCCTAATATGGCACATTTATTCAAGCTGAGGTTACTTCCATCACCCCCCGCACTTCTATCAAATATACCACCGCCTAATGATCCAGCGCTGTTTCCGCTGATCGTGCAACCGGTTAAAATCAAAGTACTAATGCTATCGTCTTCATCCCTGTTATACAATCCCCCGCCGTCTGTACCGGCACTGTTATCGCTGATAATGCAATCGGTCAGGATGGGATTGCTTCTACTCATGTCCATATTGTAATAAGCTAGCCCGCCACCGGCTGCATTCGCTGTATTACCCACGATATTGCAGTTGGTAAATGCAGGGGTTCCTGTGCTACCGCCTCTGGCATCCAGATACCCTCCCCCGCCAAAGCCCTCGGTATGATTTTCGGCAATGGTACAATCGGTAAAAATCGGGCTGCTGGTACTGGTACCCGAGTTGCTGCTAAAGAATCCGCCACCATCAAGCACTGCTGTGTTATAGCTGATAGTACAATTGTTGAGCATCGGACTTACCTGCCCCCTTGCACCTGCGGAGTTGTACAATCCGCCTCCAGATCTGCCAACCGTATTGCTTGTGATCACACAATTGTTCAGAATCGGGCTGCTGTTGCCTTCATGGGTGCTGCTGTTATATAGACCACCGCCTGTAAAGGCTTCATTTGTGCTAATTGTGCAGCGGGTCAGGATCGGTATGCTCGTCCCCGAGGCCCTACCATTATTAACCATCCCTCCACCAAACGCATGTGGAGCCCGGTTATTGCTGATGATACAATCCGTCATCGTCGGGCTGCTCTGGCCACTGGCACCATCATTGTACATACCACCACCGGCGATCCGAGCATAATTACCCACTATTTTGCAGTTTACCAGGACCGGATTGCTCAACCCTGACATACTGCCATCATTGAACATCCCACCACCATCATTCACAGCCCAGTTATCAATGATAGTACAGTTATAGAAACTGGGACTGCACTGGTTACCGTCTCCGGACCCGTCGTTGCATACACCTCCACCACTGCTATGGGGCCAGGATTGATCAGCGTATCCTCGAGTGATCGTAAAACCATCGAGGACGGCGCTGCCGCTCAAAGCTAATGCTGCCGGGTGATAAAACACGTGGTAGCAGTTATCAGTGATCGTTCCGGGATTGCCCAGTTCCCCGGTGAGTATAGTGGGATGTGCGTCCCAGTCCCGGTCGGCCCATAAAGGGCTGCCGGTTGCCGGAAATCCCCCGTAAATTTTCACGCCATTTTTCATTTGAAACGCGGCGCTTCGCGGAGAACCGGGATGGATCATTTCGGTGGGCATATAGGTCCCGGAAGCCACCCACACCTCACCGCCCCCTGCCAATTCCACCGCGTCGATCATCTCCTGGAGTGCCTTTGAGGCGTTGGCCCAGGATGTACCGTCACCCATACCCCCTTCTTTGACATAGCGAGTGATATCAGCCTGCGCATCTATGGGCCCAGCCAATAGTACCAGCGAAATTATGCCAAGTACCACCATAATTGCCAAATAGAGAATCTTGAAACATCTCAAAAGTTCACCCCCACGAAAATTTGATATGGGTATATGATACAACAGACCATTTACATAACACAAAGGAAATCATCTGAAATCGCTGTATTATTAAAAACAACACCCGAATTTTATCATGAAAACGCATACGGACCGGCATGTTGGCCGGGATGATTATCCGTCTTTACAAGGCGTAATATCAAATGAAATCAATTCGGTCACATTACCTGAAGGATAGTCGATGCCTTCCACTTCCAGATATTTTAACTGAGGTGATTTCCACGACGTTCGTATCAGTTCGCCCCACTGATTATACTGATCAACCCTGAAACAATCAAACGTCCCTGCCGGTACCGTAATTTCTTCAAAACCACTGACCCGATATATGAATTCATTCGTAGTGGTTATATAGGTATCGGCCGGCACACTCTGTTCAGGTTTACCGGTTCCCGTCAGAAGCCTCTTTTCTGTTTCACTAACCGTGCACTCATTACCAACCACAAGTGGATAGTAAGAACAATCGATGAATTCATAAGTGTATGTGATCTCCATTTCGTAGATAGAATCAGATAAGGCTTCCGGCGTTTCAAGTTCCAGGATAAATCGTGTGCCCTTGTCAAGCTTGATAGTGAAAGAGTCAATTACAGAGGATACAGGTGGATCAATTTTACTTTCGACCAGATAGTAATCAATATCTCCCTCTTGCCCTGTACCAACCACTTCATAAGTCATAGTGCTTTCAACGCCCTGTATGGAAAACCGGTGCGACCAGGTATCGGATTCAATCAAGTCCGGTAAGGTATCCGTATTCTCCGATGTATCGCTGTTACTTATACAGGCAATAAAAGGGATGATTAGTATTAGAGATAGAAGAAAACTGCAAAACGATACGTTCAATCTTTTGGTAAAGACCATGCTCATAATAATCTCCTCCTCTATTCTCAGAATCAATGATGACCACGGGTCTTTTACTTTTTTGTGAACACAATAGGAAGCTTCCGACTACCCCCAGAAACGCATCTGGGCTTTAATGGTGCCGGCTAAGCGATCCGCCTTCAATTCCTCGGGGCGAAGATACAATCCGCCCATTTCCGTACACAGGTCTTCCATCCTCCCACAAATGCGGTGCGGTTCCTCCGTATCGATCCCGATGGCATGGATCCTCTCCTCCCGGATTTCACGGCAGGCCTCTTTCGCCTCTTCCATCGGGTCACCGCCATTGAACCTTACATTCCCCTTGCCGTCCGAGATCAGTATCAGCAGAGGAATCGCCTTACGGGTACGCTTCAGATATTCGTTGATGGTATGCAGACCCAGCTTCAACCCGTGCGCCAGGGGGGTTCGGCCGCCGGCCGGCAGTTTCCGCAGGAGCTTCTGGGCCAGATCGATGCTGTTTGTCGGCGGCAATACCAGTTCCGCCGTGTAATCTCGAAATATGATCAGCCCCACATGATCGCGACGCTGGTAGGCATCCAGCAACAGGGAAAGGATGGCCCCCTTCGTAGCCACCATCCGCTC
>CAZDMY010000221.1:0-4568 GCA_964506405.1 uncultured Dehalococcoidia bacterium
CATTCATCAACCGGGCGACCTGCTCGTCTTCGAACGATTCGTGGGCCATCACGTGGCACCAGTGGCAGGTTGAATAACCGATAGAGAGGAAAACCGGTTTATCCTCTTTCCTCGCCTTTTGGAAAGCCTCATCAGACCACGGATACCACTCGACGGGATTATCCGCATGTTGCAGCAGATAAGGGCTTTTTTCATCCACAAGCTTGTTGGCCATAGTCTTACTGCTATTTCGAAAAAATCAGTTATTGATCGCGCCTTCGCGAAAGATGAAAACAAATGATTCCCCAACTTCCACCCGCACCTCCCCACCCCGGGATTCGGCATAAATCTCCCAGCTTTCCTTCCCTTCCTCCTGGCAACAATCGACGTTGGGGAAATGACGGTCCGCTATTCGATCCAGCCAGCTTAGGTTCATAGGGTCCTTCAAGTGCTTGCCGGCTTCCGTATCGGCCAGTTTCCGGGCCTGCTCAAACGCCAGGTCAGCACTAGATTCCAGCTTAACAGTTTTCATACTCTTCCCCCTTCCAGTCAACCAAGTGACAGATTCATTTCACCACCTCATAACCAGCTTCTTCGATCAAAGCCCTGATTCTATCCATATTCACCGATTCAGAGTTTTCAAAGCTGACCTGTCCGGAAGTCAGATCGACCTTGACATCTTTCACACCAGGCAACCCTTCAATCGCTTCGGTTACGTGACGAACGCAGTTTTCACAGCCCATGCCACTTACTTTAATCGTCGTCATAGAATTGTCCTCCACAACATTATCGGCTAAACTTGTCACCTGGATGGATGGAACTCGCGGGCCGCGAGTTCTTTATCCAGATTTATTAAGTCATCCCGGCTGTCACCTGCCGACCTGACTTTTTCCAGAAGACTGCCGGCCGTTTCCTCTTCCTCCACCTGTTCCTTGACATACCACTGCAGGAAATTATGGGTGTCACTATCGCTCTCGGCTTTGGCCAGATCTACCAGTTCATGGATAAGGCCGGTAACAAACTTTTCATGCGCCAGCGTTTTTTCGAACATGTCCAGAGGTGAGTCGAAGTCGATCGCGGGTTGATCGATGGCCATGAGCCGAACCTTGTTGCCCTGGCTAAGGATGTAGTTGAAAAACTTCATGGCGTGGGCCATTTCTTCCTGGTACTGGACCATAAACCAGTTGGCGAATCCTTTCAAACCCAGCGATGCGCACTCGGCCGACATCGCCATATAGAGATAGCCCGAATACATCTCCTTGTTGAGTTGAACATTCAAAGCATCGGCCATCTTACTGCTAAGCATCGATCGACCTCCTTCTTTCCTGCTTTATGTTTTTTCTATCCCACAGTTTCGGCGATAAAATATTGTATGTCATTGCGAGTCCACTATGGCGGACGCATCAACCTCCTGATAAGCGAGGCGATCACCGCGTCTCCCTGCGGACTCCTGGTGACGACATCGTTGTACCAAAACCGTTTGGCTAGAAACACTAAGCCTGGGCAACAAACCCTAAAAAGCCATTTCCGGCTTCCACTCTTTCCAGACCTTGCCAGCCAGGTGCGGTCCCGGCTTCAGAGTGGGTTTCCCGGGCTGCCATCCTGCCGGTGTCACCTCTCCTGTTGCCTTGACATGCTGGTAGGCTTTGATCTGTCGAAGCAATTCAGCGAAATTCCGGCCTACTTCCGGTGTCATAACTTCCATCGCGAGAATCTTGCCTTCCGGATCTATAAGAAAACGCCCGCGAATATCGACACCGGCGTCCTCCTCATAGACACCATAGACCTTGCCGATCTTCCCTCCAGCATCAGAGAGCATAGGGAAGGGTACACCCCCCTCGACCATCTTTGAAAGCTCTTCTTCCTGCCAGATCTTATGGGTAAACCGGCTGTCGGTACTCAGGGAAAGCACTTCCACGCCGAGAGACTTCAATTCAGGATACTTGACGGCAACTGCCGACAGTTCCGTCGGTCAGACAAAGGTGAAATCTCCGGGGTAGAAACAGATAACCACCCACTGGCCCTGGTAATCCGAGAGCCTGATATTTTTGAAGCCGCCATCGATGTAGGCCGGAGCTTCAAAATCCGGTGCGGGTTTGCCAACTCTTGCAAGCACTTTTGATACCTCCTTTCCTGGTGTGCTGGGTGAGGCCGCAGCTTCCTCAGCCTCATCCAAAATGGGGCCTTTCGCCGGTGTTACGCATCCATCCTGGTTTTCTGCCATGGTTTTCGACCTCCTTTTTTAGATTTCTATGCAATTTTGCCACAATCCATGCACATTGCAATAAGACAGCGCACAGATGGCTTTAAACTGGTCTAAAGGAGTATGCCAGGAAATGTCGGGGCTGGTGAATGTAGGGCCGAACGCCGCCCTGCCCAGGTTAACCACCTGCCCGTTTTCCTTCTTGACGCCGAACACATCAACCCAAACAATGTGATGCTCGGTAGTGTTGGGGTGCGGGGTTTCCTTTCCAACCGTCACATGGATTAGATCCACCTTTTCCCCCGCATGTTCTCTGATTACCTCAATCGTCGGGACATGTTTTTCCTTCCCTTCCGCCTCTGCACTTTTCAAAATCTCTGCAAACTGCATACTATCCTCCTTTTTTTTATTAATCAGACAATTAAATGGGATATGTCATTCCGTCCATCGTGGCGGACGAACCGGTTGCAGGTGCGCACATCACCCAATCTGGATTCCCGCCGGAGTTTATCCGCCGCGTGCAGACGGGAATGACGTGAAAGGTAAATATGTCCTCATTTAATTACCACGTTCATAGTAAATCAATTTTCTTCACTTTTGTCCTTTTCAGGTGCTCTCACCATAAGAACGGGCACCGGTGAGGAACGAAGAACCTTTTCTGCGACACTGCCGAAAAACAGCCGGCTGAACCCGGACCGTCCGTGCGTAGCAATAGCAACTAACTCCATCTTCTTTTCGGTGGCATACCGAACGATTTCATGAGCCGGATTTCCGAAGAGCAGTTCTCCATACACATTCAGCCCTTCCTTTTCCAACCTGGACCGAATGCTTTCCAGATAGGCATTTGCCGCATTCATGCCGTAATCCTGCAGCGAACCAATGTCGATGCCGCTCTCCGACGCCCCTAATCCGGCAGTGATTGGTTCAACTACCGCTACCAGTGCAATTTCGTGATCGGGAACCCCAACAACCACCGACTTGACGTGGGGCAGGACACTTTCCGCCAACTCGGAACCATCCAGGGGTACCATGATTTTTCGATACATGCTTTCTCTCCTTTTCCCTGTGATCGTATGCTCATCGGCACTGGCTATACCCGTTCAAATACTTCCTTGCCTGAACCACATTGGGGGCACACCCAATCATCCGGTAAATCCTCAAATGCGGTCCGTGGCGGAATGCCCCCTTCGGGATCGCCTGCTTCCGGGTCGTAAACATAGGTACATGTGGTGCATTGATATTTACTCATGCCTTATCCTCAAACATCAAAGAACTTATCCTTTCCTGCTTTACATACGGGGCAAACCCAGTCCGCTGGGAGGTCCTCGAAACAGGTCCCCGGCGGGATATTCGATTTCGGATCCTCTGACTGGGTAACATAAACGTATCGGCAAACCCCGCACATCCATTCAGCGGTATCTACGGTTTCAGGCATTTCTTTCCCTCCGCAATGAGTTGGAGACTATTCAACTTTGTTGAATTCATCTTTTCCAGCGCCGCAGACCGGGCAGGTCCAGTCGTCCGGTAACTTCTCGAAAGGTGTCCCCGGCGGAATGTTGTTTTCCGGGTCACCCTGCTCCGGGTCGTAGACGTACCCGCATACGCTGCATTCATATTTATCCATGATTTCCTCCTTCTTTTCATTTTTTATTTTTTCTACCCGACAGTGCGAGCAGATCCAATCAGCAGGAATATCGTCCAGGAGTGTTCCGGGCTTAATGCTATGCTCCGGATCGCCCTTCCGTGGATCATACTTGAAACTGCAAACCGGATAATCGTTCTGGCATCTCAGGGCCATCGTAGCCGCCTCCACAATGGATAAACCTGTTCTATTTCTCGTCTCCCCCGATGGGTCACAAGCTGGATGAGGGTGGTTTTACTTTTCAGTCCGGCATTTCACCCCCCTCTTGTCCCTCCCGTCAAGGGAGGGATGATAATTACTCCATCTTCACGAGTTTGTCCTTACCCGACGCGCAAACGGGACATATCCAGTCGCGAGGTAATTCCTCATATGGAGTGCCCGGTGGGATATTACGGGAAGGCGTCCCTCTGGCCGGATCATATATAGTTCCACAAAAGCTGCAACGATATTTATCCATTCCTTTACCTCTCCACTCAAGCCTTATCTCATACAGGGTGCATCATCGGCCCCCTTCTTTTCTAAAGACTCGACCGTCTACAATTTTTTGAACTCGCCTTTCCCCGCACCGCACACCGGGCATACCCAGTCATCCGGCAATTTTTCGAACGGCGTTCCCGGCTTGATATTGTTTTCTGGATCGCCGACTTCAGGATCATACACGTAACCACAGATTTGACATTCGTATTTCGGTGCCGATTGCGCAGGTTTTTTCTCCTGATATGAAGGGGCCGATTTGGGAGTCGT
>CAZDMY010000222.1:0-4568 GCA_964506405.1 uncultured Dehalococcoidia bacterium
AATGACTCCATCGAGGACAGCACTATTATTCAATGAAAGGGTTTTAGGATGGGAGAAGACATGATAGCAGTTATCGCCGGCATATCCGGCAACACCGATATCACCACTCAGAACCGTTTTGTTATTCAGAAAATCGCGTTGATCGAGTTCGGTTTCCGTACCCGAAAAACCTCCGTAAATCCCCACGCTGTTCTTCAGTTGAAAACAATCGGTCCGTGTTCCCGGTTCCCCCGGAGGTATCGGCGTATAGGTGCCGGCGGCCACCCAAATCTGTTCGCCTGCTTCCACATCGGCCAGTGCCATCTGCAAGTTCGTATAGGCATCGGACCAGGACTCCCCATTGCCTGCCCCCACCGCATTGATATCGACATAAACAGTCCCAAGCGGATTGGTCATGAAGTTCTTTTCAATCCCCCACGCTGTACCATCACCATCCCCCCGGGCCCGGAAAAAGTATTTGGTATTGGGCTGGAGCCCGTCTACAATCTGGCCATACATCCCGGGGCTGCTCATTTCTGCACCGGCGGTCTGATGTGAATAAAGACCGGATACGGTGCCATATTCGAATGAGACATTGACAGGTATTGACTCACCCGGATCGGCGAGAATGCCGTTTAACACAGCAGAACTGGTGGTAACATTCGTAGCCTCTTCAGTTATGATGATAATTGAAGTTGGTACGATTCCATACTGCCCGATCTTCGCCTCTCCCGGATAGGCATCGTACTCCTGAGGGTGCTGCATATTCGGGTATGGCGGATAGTCTACCACCTGGTCATAGAGGTAATCGAATGTTTCTTCGGCGGAAATCCATCCGTCCTCATTATAATCAGCCACATCCAGCGCCTGCAGCAGGTAATACGTATACAAGCCATGTTTCAAGATAGAGGATTCAATGGAAAACTCGTCGTCATCCGAGGCGGTAGATATGTATGGAGCGGGAAGATCATCGATATCCTTGGTGATCTTTCTAAAATCGGCTGCAAAACCATCCCCTTTCCGGATTTCTCCCTCGATTGGTTCCCCTGAATAGAACTTGACATTCACATCGCTCGATGATTTCAGATTACCACCGCTGAAACAAGTATCAATCCACACAATGATATTGCTGGTTGGTGATGCTCCCAGCCAGGCAGACAGTTCGTCGTCAAGGATCTCATCACTCATGATATTGTAGGGGCACAGGTACTCATCAAAGCCATCAGCCTCATCGTAAGGTGCCTGGTCGGTACCATATCCGCCATGTCCCGAGAAATAGAAGAGGCAAACGTCATTAGAATCGGCCTGGGCAAGCATCGTATCGATCGCTGCATGGATATTGTCCTCAGTTGCGTCAGAATCTAATAGAAGCTGTATATTGCCCGCTGAAAAATTAGGGAACCCTACGAGCTTGTCGTAAATGCCTTTTGCATCGTCGTCACAATAGTCCAGATCATTGTAACTTCCTTCGTAGTCGGATATACCGCAAATCACTGCCCGGTATATACTGTCGAACGGCCCCTGGCTTAGAAACAGGGCATGGATAGACAGGTCACCAGTCATCATAATCGTCGTGGTGGGATCGTCGACATCCGCTATTGAACCGGTATCTCCCAGCCAGGCAACAAACATACTGTTTTCGTCAGGCACCGCTTCCAGGTTAACCACCATGCCGGGTAGATATTCGAAGGTCCCTTCACCCGGGGTTTCCACTGAGCCACCGGAGGTGCTGGTTATGGTCAGGAGATATTTTTCAGTAGCGAGTTCATCAAGATCCCAGTCACCAACTTCGCACTGGTCATCCTCGTTATAGCCGGTCGCTAACACCCGGCCATAGGGTGTAACACCCACGGTATGCCAGTGGCCTGCCGATACATGAGCAATCGCAGGCCAGAGCCCGACATCACATTGGCCGAAGTCATTGTTCCCTTCAGCCATCAATCCCCCATTATGCCAAAGCCCTACAGAGTGATTCAGCCCTCCGGATATTTGCTTAACACCACTCCATCCACTTACCTCGCACTGATCCCAATCGTTGAAACCTACAGCAAGCACCTCACCATTACTTTTCAATCCCAGCGTATGCCATCCACCGGCTGATACCTGTTCGATGCCGCTCCAGCCTTCGATATCGCACTGGCCATCATCATCTGCACCTACCGCAATCAGGGTCCCATCCAAATTGAGCCCAATGGTATGAAATCCGTTGGCGGACACTTGCTGGATATCCTGCCACGTCGAAACGTCACATTGGCCATCCCCATTTCGACCTGTGGCAATAACAGTCCCATCGGATTTAAGCCCGACCGTATGAAAGTGCCCGGCCGATATTTGCTGAATGTCGCTCCAGCTCCCGACATTGCACTGACCATAGTCGTTTTCTCCGGTAGCTACCACAGAACCATCGCTCTTCAGCCCCACCGTGAAGTTGGCCCCGGCGGCGATCTGCTGCAGGTTGGTCCAGCCTCCGACATTACACTGGCCAAAGACATTGCTCCCCACCGCGATCGCCGTCCCATCTGTTTTCAATCCCACCGTATGATGATATCCGGCCGCCACCATGGGGTCGGCTTCGTGTCCAGGCTGGGTGAAGTTGGCAGTAATGGCATAATCATCATTCATGGTGATCGTGGTAGTGGGATCATTCACATCTGCTATCGTTGCCACGTCACCGGTCCATCCTGCAAACACCCATCCGCTGTTTGGGATTGCAGTAAGATCAACTTCCATGCCCTGAGGGTATTCGTGTGTCCCGACGGAAGGTGTCACCGAACCATTACCGGATTTGGACAAATCCAAAGTATATATCTGCGAATCTTTCGTGTATCTCAGCCGGATGCCCACGTCTCCCAGGCCGGCAAATCCGGCATCGGTCCACGTAATTCCGTCATCACTGACAAACGTTCTGTCGTTCTCAAACGGTGTGGCAAAGATATCAATCGGTACGGCCATCAGCGGGTCCCCGGCTTCGGCAACCTCGAACCGGACTGCTGCGATGATATCATCCCCGCTGCCCTGGACGATAGGGGCACCGACAGGAATCGAGTAATAACCGGCATTATTGTAAGAATGCCCGGTACTACTCCAGAGGAGATTGGACAGAGTTGATCCATTGAAATCATCATACAAATAGGCGCTGACATCAACGGGATTACTGGTCCAGAATTCAATTCGGGTAATATCAACAGCACTGGAGGGCACGAACTTACATAAGCCCCAGTCATCACCATCACCAACACCGATCCCTGCCCCCAGTGTTCCGGCTTCGTCATATAGCATAACCCCGCCGTTGCTATCGTAATCCTGCCACTTTTCTACAAACGAAGAATACCATCCGATATTGGCCGAACCATACGTGATATAGAAATAGCCGTCATCCCCCCAGTCCCCTCCCCAGCTGTTTTTCACAATCCACCCATGAGCAGGCTCGGTATCTCCCTGAACAGGCGGCAGGTTGTCGCTCCAGCCAACGATCATCACTGCATGGTCTATTCCCGCACCGGGATTTCCGGTCCCGGGATACCAGTCAAAAGTATACGAGCCATCATAACTGCTATTGAAGCCATAACCACCATCAGAACACAAAGTGGTATAAACGGGCCCATACTCCATGATGTAGTATTTCAGCGTATCCGGATCAGGTATGGCCTCACCACTTATAGCTGACCAGTCCAGCAGGGTTTTCTGATAAGTACAAGTAGTGTTGCAGGGGCCGCTGTCATCCGCCGAGTAAGGATTGCAGGATTCCAGTACCGTGCCTTTCTGAGACAGCAAGCTGGCAACCATCCAGTAGTTCCCTCCCGCACAGCCACCGTATGCATTGCCCCCAAACGAATAGTTGTTGATCTCCTGCCAGTTGCACTCCATGGCGTTTTCTTCTGAGTAATCCGGTACAGTGGGAACGGAGGGTGAAGTTGCCGGTGTGTTATCATGGATATTTACCCGAGCTTCAAAATTGCCCAGCGAAGCGAAGGCATAACATGAACCGCATGCTCCTTGATCTTTCACGCTGGTAACGTAGTTGTTTCCCCCCTCATCACGCCAGTCGAAACTCCCCGGCAACGGTTTGGGGAACTGTCCTGAATAGCCAAACTCTTCCTGTAACCGTGCAAAATGAAAATCCCCGGTAAGATGAGAAAGGTCGACAGGAGGGGGCACGTAACCCAGCCCATGACCATCAATGGTCTTCGGTCCGGCTGATTGCTTGAATTCCAAGGGTGAAACATGGAACTCAGGGGCAACCGGGGATTCGGATTCCTGTGCCATTGTGGGGATCATACTACCAAGTATGAAAAGCGAAACAACCGTACTTAGTATCGCGATACGAAAAGCTCGACTTGCAAACATCTGCTACCTCCTCCGCGCAATTGTATTTATTCGTAGAGAAACCGCAAATTTCAGCCCGTTTCGGGATGTGTAGCTATCATACCAAACCGGCACAGTTCTGGCAAACTGGAAACGTCTCCCGGATAAAGTGAACAGGGGAAATCGGTGAAAGGGAGAATGAATTTCAGAGTTCAAAGTTCAAACGAATTCCAAATACTCAAGATCGAATTGTAAATGACTGGCGACTCTCGACTGACGACTAT
>CAZDMY010000223.1:0-4553 GCA_964506405.1 uncultured Dehalococcoidia bacterium
TCATCGGGATCAAATATGGGGAAGGCATCGATTTCATCGAGGTGAAGACCGGCCGATTCCGCTTAACGGAGGACGAGCGCAAGTTGCGCGATCTCATCGAGGAGGGACTGGTGAACTACGTTCCTTTACAGGTGGAGCGGATCGGGATCGCCGAAGAGGTGGATACCTGGGAAAATGATAAATAACGCATTTCCAATCCCATAGTATATAATAACCGTCGGATATGATTGAAAGGCCCGGTCAGTCTGATTGAATCATGCAATACCAACTGTCCACCGCTATTAAGGTTGAAAACCTTCATAAGGCCTATGCCATGGTAAAGGCCGTAAACGGTATCAGCTTTGAGGTACATCAGGGCGAGGTCTTCGGCATGCTGGGGCCCAACGGGGCGGGGAAAACCACCACTGTTGAGATAATCGAGGGACTGCGGACGGCCGACAGCGGGTCCGTAATGGTACTGGGGATGGATATCTCGAAAAGCATTCGCTCGGTAAAGGACCGGATCGGCGTTCAGCCGCAGAGTCCCGCCCTCTTTCCCACGCTGACTGTCCAGGAGATCATCGATTTCTTCCGCAGCCTTTTCAGCCGGGCCATTCCCACATCCGAGGCCATCGAACTGGTTTCACTGGAGGAAAGCCGCAAGGTCCTGGTGAAGAACCTTTCCGGCGGCCAGCAGCAACGGCTATCGGTGGCGCTGGCCTTTATCAACGATCCGGATATCATCTTTCTGGATGAACCCACCACAGGGCTGGACCCGCAGGCCCGGCGTGCGATGTGGTCTGTGATCGAGCGCTACCGGAACACCGGGAAGACCATTTTCCTGACCACTCACTACATGGAAGAGGCTGAGAGGCTTTGCGACCGGGTGGCCATTATGGATCATGGCGAGATCATCACCCTGGGGACGCCGGTCCAGATGATCGAAAAGCACTTCAAGGAGAGTGCCATACAGTTCAAAGTAGATGGACATCCGGGCCATGCGGCTCTTGCCGCGCTACCGGGGGTAAGCAGTGTTGCCGAAGAGGGGGAGGATATCATCCTCTACACGGAGAGTATCTCTGCCACCATCCCGGCGCTTCTGAACTTGACTGCGAGTAATCATATGGAATTGAGCGATTTGTTGATCCGGCAGGCGACACTCGAGGACGTCTTCCTTAAACTGACCGGGAAGAGGATACGGGATTGAAAAGCTTCTTAAGTGTCTTCGTGGCCAACTACCGTCAGTTCGTCCGGGACCGGTCGGCGCTCTTTTTCAGCTTCATCTTTCCTATTATGTTCATCCTTATATTTGGCTGGGCCTTCAGCGATCCGGGAGTGAACACCTTTGATGTGGCCCTGGTCGACGAGGGGTCCCCGATAACCGCCAATGCTATCGCTGAGGGATTGCACCGGGTGGTTATCGATGAGGACGAGGTGTTCGAGGTTGAAGAAAGCGAACTGAAAGCAGCCATGAACGCGCTCAGGAAAGGCGAACTGGATGCAGTGATCGTTGTTCCCCAAGAGATGGATGATGTTATTGGTTCCCGATCGGCCGCCGACCTGGACGTCTATTACGATCCCAGCCAGACCTTCAATCAGCAGATGCTCGTCCCAATTTTGAATGAGGTCATCGATCAAGTAGATCGGGGCATTCAGAATGCTCCGGTGATGATCGGATTGGAGGAGCATAGCACGCAGACGCAGGAACTAAGGTATATTGATTACCTGGTGCCGGGCATCCTGGGAATGTCGCTTATGTTTACCGGTCTGTTTGGGGGGATACCGGTCATTCAGCAGAGGCAGGCGGGTATCATCAAACGATTGGGGTGCACACCGCTCCGGCGGTCGATGCTCGTCTTCGGAGAACTGGCTTTCCGGATGATCATCGTCATCGTCACCGCAGTGCTGATCGTCATCGTCGGGCGGCTGATGTTCGATGTCCAGATGGTAGGGAACTGGGGTTATCTATGCGGCATTGTGTTCTTAGGCACTTTACTCTTCTCTTCGATGGGATACCTTATTGCCGCTTTCGTCCGCACGGAGGAAGGAGCCATACCTATCGTAAACATCATCACCTTCCCCATGATGTTTCTCTCCGGGACCTTCTTCGAGGTGACCAACATGCCTTCGTTCATTAAACCCCTGGTGGATATCCTGCCATTGACCTATTTAAGCGATGCCCTGCGGCAGATCATGGTCGATGGCATCCCGCTATACGCTATGTCCACGAGCATCTTCGTTATGATCGGATGGGTTGTAGTCGCGCTGGCAATCACTATACGCTTCTTCCGCTGGGATTAAGCAGGAATTGTAGGTTCCGCACCGATATTTCTTAAAGGTGGATTACCATCGGCAGATCACTTCTGAGCCGGGAAATCCCCGTAATTCCAGGAACCTTCCTCAACGCGCTCGGAAATCCTCCAGCCTTCCGATGTCCGGGTTAACTTATCGTTGTAATAACCCCCGACAAAGAACATCTGCAGGGTGCCATCCTCGCGCCCCAGGCCCATGGGATTGAAAAACGTGCAGCGAGAATTCCCAGCCGCTTCCGTGACTGTAATACTGAAATTACCAACCACATGCTGCGTCATCGGGAAAATGGCGAGCACTGTCTTAAGCCATTCTTTTACCTCGGGAAACGGACCTCTCGGTCCGCCCGCCGAGGTGTAATCGATAACGGCATCGGGAGTAAAGACGGAATCCAGCATATCATACTGTTTGGTGTCGATCGCGGTACAATAGCGGGTCAGCAGTTTCTGTATTTCCAGTTGATCCGATATTTGCTTCATACGATCCTCTTCACTCATCAGGCCTCCTCTTCATTTGTAATTTGAGCTTTGGCATTTGTAATTTCGAATCTCCTCTCGAGACTGGACTAAGGGATGTATTATGAAAGCGCGTCATTTCTGCTTGAGGTAGCCGCACATTTAGTGTAACATTTCTGCCTTTAGTTGCATATTGAAAAAGGGCAGGCTAAATTCGACCTGTCCCGCATATTCAGATATCCGTCGATCGCCTCTTGACCCACGTCTCTTCAGATAGTCAGCCGTTATGATCTCACTTCCGACTGCTATTTTTGAAGTCAGGAAGCCCGCAGAGATTCAATCCTGAAGCATAAACACGATCTGGGTCTGCAATTGTTCCGGAGGTGTCGTGGCCGGATCGTTCAGATAGAACTCATAAACAACCCCGCTGACCTCGTAGCCGTTGTCGTTGATCCACAGGAAAAGCTCGTTATAAGCCGGCTCCATCTGTTCGTAAGGGCCAGTATAGGTAGCTGTGGCAGCTTTACCCGGTGGTATCTGCCCTGCTTTGAGTTGATCTCTACTATCAAATACGCGAGTGACCGGGAACCCGATCTCGACATCAAGATCCTGCATATCCATATTAAAGTATCCGGCAAAGGGTGGGCCAATTGGGCATTCTCCAAGTTCTCCAAGATACTGAGCAATAGCGCCGTAGGTTTCTCCTAAGATTTGAGGAAGTTTATCAACCGACGTCCGGGTTCGAACTGAAAGAATTGGCTGGGCAAGTCTCTCTTCTACTTTGATATCAGAAAGCATTACAGGCTCCTTTTCCGGTTGGTAACGGTATCATATCACACATCCTTGACAACTGCATGCCAGCAGCATACTATCGAGGCTAATGGCGATCCCCACTGGTTGTGCAACTTCATGAAACCATTACTGGAAGCAAAAGAACTCACCAAGCATTACGGTAACATAAAAGCGCTTGAGTCTGTCGATTTTCAGGTTTTCCCTGGGATAACCGGTCTGTTGGGGCACAATGGCGCGGGTAAGAGCACGGCAATCAAATTATTCCTCGGGCTTGTTCATCCTTCTTCCGGTTCTGCGCAGGTTATGGGGCAAAACTCAAATGAATCAGTCGAGATCCGTGCTCGCCTCGGATACATGCCAGAGCACGATTGTTTGCCTGCAAATCCCACCGCTTCCGAATTTCTGACTCACATGGCTCAGGTGAGCGGATTGCCACCATCGTTTGCAAGAACGAGAGCGGCCGATGTCTTGCGACATGTCGGCCTGGCTGAAGAGAGGTACAGACCCTTGGGCGATTTTTCTACTGGAATGAAGCAGCGCGTAAAGCTCGCCCAGGCCCTCGTTCACGATCCGGCTATTGCACTGCTGGATGAAGCCACATCCGGTCTCGATCCGGCCGGTCGTGAAGAGATGCTGGATCTTATTCGCCGAACCGGGAAGGAATTCGGTATCAGTATTTTGCTGTCATCACACCTGATGGGGGATATCGAGCGCACCTGCGATAACATCATTGTTCTTGATGGCGGCCACGTTGGCAGCATCGGCGAGGTTTCACACTTCACCCAAGAAACCCGGAATATCATCATTGAGGTGGACCGGAACATCGAGGATTTTATGGCTGCTTTAGCCAATAGGAATGTAAAAGCAGCCATTGATGGATCGGTAATCATAGTCAACCTGGAACAGGAAGAGCAGTATGACATCATTCGCGATGCAATTGTTGATACCGACGCCAGGCTCCGAAGGCTGACCCCCAGGCGTCATGGGCTGGCAGATATTTTTCGAGGTGCGCACCAG
>CAZDMY010000224.1:0-1798 GCA_964506405.1 uncultured Dehalococcoidia bacterium
TTCGCTCGCATTTGCCAGAGAGCTGAAATCGGTTGTCGAACAGGGGAAAGGGGTGGTGGAAAAAGGAGCCCCGCGCGTGTATCTGGCTTTTCGGTTTCCAGGGCAGCCGGATGTCTATCAGATGATCGAGGAGTTTGGTCTGGCCGTGCCCCTGGCGCTGCTTGATTATCTGCCTCCGGAAGAACCGGACCCCAATGAGTATAAAGACCTGATGGAGATCATCGCTAAATCTGTCTATCGAAACGCCCCGCCCTGCACAGCGTACAGCAATATCCGGTACAATGTGGAATCGGTTAAAGCGTTTAATCTGGATGGGGCCATCGAGTTCTATCCCCTCGGCTGCCGTCCGTATTCTATCACCCCACTGATGATCCGCAAGGCCATCTCGGAAGAACTTGGCGTTCCGTCTGTGGTACTGGAATGGGGGGGATACGATCCTCGTGACTACCCGGCCGGTCAGTTCCGCAGCCGGATGGAAACCTTTGCCGAGACCGTGCGGCTTTCAAAGCAGACCCGGGAAAACAAAGGAGAATAGCGATGCAGGGATTAACTGAACTGCAGGAACATGTCGCTAACCGTTTTGATGAGTTGAAACAGGCTCGTGAAGATGGTGTGAAAGTGATTGGATACGTTCCCGGGGGGTTCATGCCGGAGGAACTGGTTTATGCAGCCGGAGCCATACCGGTCGGGATGGTATACGGTGGTGGCTGGGAGGCGGTGGCTGAGAGCGCCAGCTATCTGCCGCGCTGGATCGATACCTTTTGCCGCGCTCAGATCGGATACTACATGAAAGATGAAAAATCCCTCTACAAAGCCATTGATCTGCTGGTGGCACCGATTTCAGATGTAAACGTCAGGGCGCTTGCCGATGCCTTCAGCTTCTACGTGGGACTCGATACTTTCAGATATGGCGTGCCGCACGATAAGGATGAGGATGTGACCCGGTATTACCTGGAGGGGCTGCATCTCCTGAAGGAAAAGCTGGAGCAAGTTACTGGTAACCGGATAGAAGATCAAAAGTTGATAGAGACCATCGAAGAGTACAATCGGATGCGCGAATTACTAAAATCGATCAGCGATTTGAGGAAGTCGCCCTCCCCGCCGATCAGCGGAAAGGAGTTTTCCTGGCTGAACCACGCATCTTACCTCGTGGATGTTTACGTATTGAACCAGTGCCTTGAATCGATTTACAGGGAGTTAAAGGATAGACACGGCCCGACCCCGAAAAAGAGGTTCGTGTTGCTTGGTTCGACTTTGGCTATGGATGACGCTAAGATATTCGACATCGTAGAAGGGTATGGTGCGGCAATCGTCATGGAGGAATTCGCCGAAGGGGTCCGGCACTACTGGGAACCGGTGAGAACGAACGGGGACCTGATACAGGCATTATGTGATCGGTACTTTACTCGCAGGGTTCCCCCTGCCTGGTCCAGGCCGACGCACGAACGGGTGGAATTTGTCAAGGAGCAGGCTCAAGCGTTTTCGGCTGATGGTTTGCTGTGGTATCAGATGATGTACCGGGATGGATACGATGTGCAATCGTTCTATTTCCAGAAGATCGCCGAAAAAGAGATCGGTGTTCGCATGTTGAAGGTGGTATCAGATTACGACCCGGTGGAGGTCGGCCCGCTTCGCACAAGGATCGAGACGTTTATTGATATGCTCACATAACGAGGCCCGGTATGAACGAGGCCCATGTAGATATCAAGGCCGGGACTGTAAGTCCCGGCCTTCTTTAGCTATCATGGGCTTTGGTAATGGAAACTAGAATACGATAGGCGGTATCCCGAGATCTCCG
>CAZDMY010000224.1:1808-4542 GCA_964506405.1 uncultured Dehalococcoidia bacterium
TTCAGTTACTTCCCATCTGCGGCCAATATCGATGGAATTTAACACCTGCCATGACTGGAATACCTCCATCTTCCCCCCTCTTATGGAGAAGACATGACCGGTGATATCCTGAGCTTCATCGCTGGCAAGATAAACCACCAGCGGTGAGATGTTTTCGGGGGCCATTTCGTCGAATTTACCTTCTTCGACTTCGGCAAACATGCCGCTCACGGCATCAGTCTGTGTGGTCAGACGAGTTCGGGCCAACGGACAAATAGCATTGCTGGTCATGCCGTATTTTTCCATCTCTCGTGCCCACGTAATTGTCAGACAGGCAATACCGGCTTTGGCAGCCGAGTAGTTGGGTTGTGCCGGGCTCCCAATGATTCCCGCATGAGATATGGTATTGATAATGCGGCCTTTAAGTTCACTCCCGGCTTTGGCCTGATTCCTGAAGTATTCCGTCGCCCACCTTGCCGTATTGAAAGTTCCCTTCAAGTGAACCTCGATGACAGCGTCCCACTCCTCTTCTGACATTTTGAAGGTCATCCGGTCCCTCAGGAAGCCTGCGTTATTGACCATGATATCAAAACGCCCCCACTTGTCCAGTGCCATGTCCAGCATTGTTTTTGTGCCTTTATAATCACCAACGCTCACGTAATTGGCGATCGCATCCCCGCCCATATCTTTGATCTCCTTGACCACATCATCGGCCGGACCTTTCGCCTCTCCCGTGCCGTCCCATTCAACGCCGGGATCATTGATAACAACTTTGGCGCCTGCTTTAGCCAACGCCAGAGCATGGCTTCTACCCAGCCCTCTACCCGAACCCGTTACCGCCGCTACCTTGCCATCTAGAATACCCATCTTTGTTAGTACCTCCTGATTTATTAATTGATTCCATTCCGGGAAAGTTTCACAGGGAAAAGGGACAAATCGTCAAGCTGATGAGTGATATTGATGCCGATTGTATCAACAAATCCCGCTGTCTGCCCGGCAATCGGTACAAATTTTACACTACGTTTGAACCAGATGTCAACACGAGGTAGTGCGGGGGATCAGGCCGGCACATCAGTCGTTGTCGATGGAGGGGGTTCCTCCGGTGTATTCACCGTTCCCGGTTCCGCTGATGCAGTACCGGTTGCAGGTTGATTATCGGCGACGGGTACTGTGAAAGAGAAGGTGCTGCCTTTTTCCGGCTCGCTTTCCACCCATATCGTGCCGCCATAATGGAGGATGATCTCTTTACAGATAGATAAACCCAGGCCGGTTCCTTTTGGTTTTGACCCATCGGGCTTGGCCACCTGCGCAAACTTATCAAAAATAATTTGTTGCTCTTCGGGAGGGATGCCCTTCCCGGTATCGGTAACACTTACTTTTACCATATCGGGTTTCTCAAGGGAGAGATCGCCTCTCAGCAATTCTGATTTCACGGCAACACTGCCTTGAGGCGGAGTGAATTTAATGGCATTGCTGAGCAGGTTGGTCACGACCTGGACCAGCCTGTCTTTATCGCCACATACGTGGGGCAGGCCGGGCGTTAAACTGACAGTGAGATCAAGACTGGCATCTGTAGCCAGTGACTGGATGGTTGTGATGGATGTATCGATCACCTGGTTGATATCCAACAATTCCTCTTCCCATTGCATCCGGCCCGATTCGATCTTGGAAAGGTCAAGGAAATCGTTCAACAACCGAGTGAGACGGTCGCTTTCTTCATTGATGATATTTAGAAACTCTCGTTGTGTTTCTCGATCGTCTTCATAGGTAAGGAGGATTTCGGTAAAGCTTTTAATCGAAGAAAGCGGGGTTCTTAGTTCGTGAGAAACAGTGGAGAGGAAAGTATCCTTCAGGCGATCCACTTCCTGTAACTGTTCATAGGCTTTCTGAAGCTCTTCCAATCGTTTTTCCAGTTCCGAACGATACCTGGCAAGCTGTTCGTCTATCTTCTTATGCTCCGTGATATCCATATAACTGCCGAGGGTTGCCCGCTTACCCTGGTATTCGATACTGGTGACTTTCTCGTACGCGTGCCGGGTATTGCCGTATTTATCAATAGCTCTGAATTCGTAACCGGAATCGCTCTCTCCTTTAAGCATCTTGATCGCTTCCTGCCTCACACGATCACGATCGCCGGGATGAACGATATCCAGGGCAGGTTTACCCAGTAAATCCTGTTCGGTGAGTCCGAGATCCTTTAAAAATGCCGGATTTACAAACTTGAAAACTCCGTCCTGAATTATGTATGAACCGATTTGCGAGTTGGTTGTGAGCGTGTAAAACAATCCTTCGGCTTGCTTGCGTTTGGTGATATCACGTACAACAATCAACATCCCCTGTATCTCATCGTTGCTTCTGATAACGCTGGGACTCACTTCCGCGTAAAAGGTGCTCCCGTCTTTGCGCCTTCCTGTTAATTCAGTCAAGTTGGTTTCACCGGTTTCTATAACTTCGAAAAAGGTCCTGGCGATTCTTTCCTGATCATCTTTAAATACATCCTTGAATTCCGAAAAATTCCGTCCGATAATTTCCTGTGGATCGTATCCGAATATGTCCCGGACTCTCTTGTTGACATCGATCACATTGCCATCCCTGTCGAGGTACATGATCTCGTCACTCACGTTATTGAAAATATCCTTGAATTTTTCCTCGCTGGCTTTGATAGCTTCCTCAGCTCTTTGACGTTCGGTAATATCTCGGAAGTTCACCACGATTCCCTCAATGGCGGGATCATCTATCAGGTTCGTGGCCACCA
>CAZDMY010000225.1:0-4526 GCA_964506405.1 uncultured Dehalococcoidia bacterium
AACGCCCCCTGTAGCTACCGCTACTTCCCCCTCTTTGCCAAAGAGGGGGCCAGGGAGAGTTTTGTTTTGGAATTTGGAACTTGGAATTTGTCCAAACGCCCCCTGTAGCTACGCTACTTCCCCCTCTTTGCTAAAGAGGGGGCCAGGGGGAGTTTTGTTTTGGAACTTGGAATTTGTCCAAACGCCCCCTGTAGCTACCGCTACTTCCCCCTCTTTGCCAAAGAGGGGGCCAGGGGGAGTTTTGTTTTGTAATTTGGAATTTATAATTTATCCCCCTCCCCCTTGCGCTTGTGAAAAAATGGTATTACAATAGGTGTAAAGTAAATGATTGCATATTATAATGAATATAGGTGACTATTGCCCCCGGAAATCAGATGCCCGGCTTCATACAGGTTCGCCTCGTAAAAGCGGGTTCGGTTTTTTTAGGGAAAAAGTCTTTTTTGAAGATAGTTAAGATAAGGAGCGCTCAGCATTAATATATTACTGGTTTACCCTCAATACCCGGATACCTTCTGGAGCTTCAAGCATATTTTGAAGTTCGTCTCCAAGAAGGCTGCCTTCCCGCCTCTGGGGCTGCTGACGGTGGCGGCCATGCTTCCCCGGCAATGGCAGCGCCGGCTGGTGGATATGAACGTCAAGCAGCTTAAAGCGAAGGACCTGCAATGGGCGGATTATGTTTTCATCAGCGCCATGATAACGCAGCATGATTCCGCTTGTGAGGTCATCGAACAGTGTAATCAGATGGGGAAGCCGGTGGTAGCCGGCGGGCCGCTTTTCACCACCGGGTACGAGGAATTTGAGGGGGTCGACCATTTTGTGCTGGGCGAGGCAGAGGCCGGCAGTTTCAGTCAGTTTTTAGACGACCTGAGAAACGGTTGCGCCGGGCCGTTATACCGCAGTGAGGAAAGGCCGGATATCGCCGGCACCCCCGTTCCGGAGTGGGATTTGATCAAGCTCAAGCACTATTTTTCCATGCCAATCCAGTATTCCAGGGGCTGCCCCTACGATTGTGAGTTCTGTGATATCGTTATCATGAACGGGCATACACCAAGGACGAAATCGGCCGATCAACTCCTGGAAGAATTCAATGCCTTATACAAACGCGGCTGGCGTGGATCGACGTTTATTGTCGATGACAACTTTATCGGCAATAAGGTGAAAGTCAAGGAAATGCTCCCGCGGATCATTGAATGGCAGAAGGCCCGCAAGTATCCGTTCCTGCTGTTCACTGAAGCTTCTCTGAATCTGGCTGACGACGAGGAGTTGATGGGCATGATGGTTAATGCAGGGTTTGATAAGGTTTTCATCGGCCTGGAAACGCCGGTCAAGGAAAGCCTGGCGGAATGCAATAAGTTCCAGAACGAGAAACGCGATATGGTCGCCTCCGTCAAGAAAATCCAGAACAACGGAATGCAGGTGCTGGGCGGCTTTATCGTCGGGTTCGACAGTGATCCCGAATCGATATTCGATCGCCAGATCAGCTTTATCCAGAATATCGGGGTGGTGACCGCTATGGTCGGCATACTGACTGCCCTGCCTAAGACAAGGCTTTACAATCGGCTGAAGGAAGAAGGCCGCTTACTTAAAAACGCCACGGGGAACAATACCGACGGCACCCTCAATTTCGTCCCGAAGATGGACCCGGAAAAGATTATCAGCGGGTATCAGCAGATTCTTCAGACGATCTACTCCCCGAAGAAATATTATGAAAGGATCTGCACCTTCCTGGAGGAATACAAACCCAACAAAACCAAAAGGCAACGGGTCGGCTTCGGGGAAATTCAAAGTTTTATGAAGTCCGTATGGCATCTGGGTATAGTAGGGAAATCACACTCCAAGCGGTATTACTGGAAACTGATGGCTCTGGCCTTTTTCAAACATCGTAAAGCCTTCCCGGAAGCGGTAACGCTCGCTATCTACGGGCTTCATTTCCGCAAGATTGCCGACGCAGCCAGCAAATCGAGTGCCTCCTTGAAATAAACCGGTGGAATTCACCGGTTTTTGCCGCGTGGCTTGCTATGCGAACAGCTATTCCCTGATTTCCCCCTCTCTTTTATTCTCTCCCCCGAGGGGAGAGGTTAGAGCTTGCCCCGGACTTGATCCGGGGTGAGGGTGAAGTCTCAATTAAGGAATCTTCATTCACTATATTCGTTGCTAATACTTGCATTCCCCCCACTCTCGTACGGGCGCAAGGCCTTGCGCCTACAAACCCGCAAGGGGCGAGAGGCACCTCCACTCCACCCCACTGGATTCTGAGTTTCCTCAGAATGACACTGTAAAGGAACGCTTTGGTTTCCCATAGTAAGGGGCTCCTGTTTGTGTCGTTCCCGACCCCGATCGGGAACCTCCCTGGATGCGAGAGAGATTCCCGCATGCCTCGGTCATTAGATGCGCCTGGGCGTGCGCATCTGCGACTTTCACGGGAATGACACCAACAGGGTGCGTTTATACTTGCCGGAGCAATATATGCCCGTAGAGAGAACTCAGCTCAATGAGGCGATCTGATTTTTCAATTCGGTTAGCGCCTTATCGTATTCGCCATCGAGTTGTGCCGAAATCCTGCGCCAGTTTTCCTGGAACTCAGGCCGTTGTTCCACATTCAGATTTCCGGAAGGGGCTGTGCCGGTTTGCTGCCGCATCTGCTGGCTGAGCGCCTGGCTGACCTGGGACTTCAATTGCTCGTAGTGCTGAGCCCTGGCCTGGCTGTAGTAATTCGATAGGTTCTCCAGTTGCTCTTTGGCCTGTTCAATGCCTTGCTTATCCTTCTTAAGCGTTCCAATTCCATCAAGAACTCGATTATTACTTGAGATATCCGATTCCTTTTTTACCAGGACCAGGTTTTGAAGAAGGATCGAGTCCAGCGCTTCGGCAATATGCTTTTGCTCCCCCGGAGCGCAGGCCTGCAAGGCTGCCTGAAGATCATATCCTGGCTCTTTGAGGAAATTGGCAGCCAGGCGCTTTCCCTCGCCCTGGTAATGCATTTCCCGGAGCTTTTCTTCGGGTACCTGGATGCTATCGGCCCTTTCCATGGCCCGGTCAAGTGCACTTTTCATGTAATCATCTGCCAAGGTTCATACCTCCTATTGCCATGTCCACCACTTGTTGAGAACAAAATTAAAAAGCATCGCCACTATGATACCGCATAAGACTGCCAGCATGTCAAACAAATCAACTTGACGGGTGAGTAGATAGAATACTGCGAAATTGATCGTAGCTCCGGCTCCGCACACCAGGTTGAATTTGAGTGTGCGAAACAGGATTGATTTGAAGCCACCTGTTCGCCGGTCTGAAAACGTCCACAAGTCGTTCAGGATAAAATTGGAGAGGATCGACAATTCGATGCTGATAGGTTCGGCATAGATATCACGAATGGATGCCGGGCGTGTTAGCAGCCAGTACGCTCCCATATTAACCAGTACACCGCTGCCGCCGACCATACAGAACTTAATGAACCTCTCGGTTTCCCGCTCGCTCCGTATCAGCCGGTAAAGGTGCTTTAGATAGTTCTTTTGTTCGGTTGCGTTGAAATTACTCTTGCCGCGTTCCCTCCCTTTGAAAACGAAGGGCACTTCAACGACGCCATCGTGATTTCCCTTAATGAGAATCTCAAGCAGAATTTTATATCCCACCGGATTCAGTTGAACGCCGTCAATCACTCTTTTACGAAAAAGAAAGAAACCGGAAAGTGGGTCCTTGATCGGGCGGATTCTGGCAAAAAGGAAACTGGGGAGGAGTTTTGCGCCCAGAGAGACGACCTTTCGGATGAAGGTCCATCCTTCGGTTCCGCCTCCCTTTACGTATCTGCTGGCGATGGCGATATCGGCCGATTCCATTGCCTGGAGCATTTGAGGAATGTACTCAGGCGGATGTTGCAAGTCGGCATCGATCACGCCCAGGATTTCCCCTGAAGCCTGACGAAAACCTTCAATAGTGGCGGATGCCAGCCCCAGTTTCCCGGCCCGGTGCACAACTTTGATCGGCCTGCGGGCCGAAAGTTGCTCGGCGAGCCTGCCTGTGCCGTCGGGGCTGTTATCATCAACCACCACCAGCTCGTAATCATAAGCGGCCAGACTATTGTGGATACGTTCAACGAGCAGGGGCAGGCTTTCTACTTCATTGTAAGTGGGAACGATAATCGACAGTGTGGTCAATTCGAATGTCATTTTTATTTTTGCGTCATAATTATTATTATTATATAAATTTTGCGTTGAAATACTGCAATTTTCAAATCCAAAACGCTCCACAACTTTTTTAACTGTCCATTCAAATTCTCGATATATCGTGTCGACATTTCCGTAACTATCCGTGGCGATATAATACTCCCCACATCGCATCGAGTAATACTGTACGATATTATCGCTGTGAGCCAATGGAAGGAATGCCCCTGTGCCAAATAAAGCTTTATCTCTATAAGAATTGTGCAAAACGCTATACGTGTTGGTTTTTGAAAAAACGTGTAGCATCAGCTGTAAAACGTCATCCAGCCATTGCTTTACTCGATGATATTTCATTAGCTCCTGATCTGG
>CAZDMY010000226.1:0-4518 GCA_964506405.1 uncultured Dehalococcoidia bacterium
GTAAGGACGGGATTGGTTTAAAAACACGATTTGCACTCGTGTATGCTTCGTCTCAAAGGAGATGCAACTATGGAAGCTTATTGCATGATCAGATAACCGGAAAGAATTACTGTCATGTTCGAGGTCATTTTTAACTATTACTTATCCATCCCCGTCACATGTGAATAGATCCTTTTCGGAAGCGTAAACGGCAGCCCCGATTGCCCCGATCAATTGGGGGTCTTCCGGCAAATTGACGAACGATACCTTCAGGGCTTTTTCCAGAGCCGCGAAAATGCCGATGTTCTTAGCCATCCCGCCGGTAAAGGCAACATCCGGTTCAACATCCATGTTTCTGAGCAAATTGATAATTTGTGTGGCGATATAATCGCAAATGCCGGCAGCAACATCCGGGGGTGAAGCTCCCTTCAAGAGCAAATGCCGTATCTCCACCTGAGTCAGCAGGCAACATGGTTCGTGCAGAAGCTCCGGCTTGACCGCTCTCAGCGCCAATGGGCCCAGTTCCGATACATCGATTCCCAGGCTTTCGGCCATCAATTCCGAGGCCCGTCCGGTGCCGGCCTGGCATTTCATATTAACCCTGAAATCCCGAAGATCGCCGCGATCGTCGACGATCATTGCCTTGCAATCCTGTCCCCCGCCATCGATGACAGTACGAACACCGGGAACCAGCCATTGCGCCCCTTTGCCGTGGCAGGAGATTTCAGACAGGTTTTCATTGGCAAACGGGATCAGCTCGCGGCCGTAGCCTGTTGCTATGCAATAATTGATATCCGAATAAGCTAACCCTGAGGCGGAAAGCAACTGGTCCATAGCGACCCTGGCCGACTCGACAACACTGGCGCTGGATGCGGATATCACCCTCCCCAATAGAATCGAATCTTTAATGAGGACGGCTTTGGTTGTCAAGCTGCCGATATCGCATCCGGCTGTTATCATTGGCGTTGATTCGCCTCACTTTCCGGCGCTTTCGATGCCCGGTCACCGGCGATAAGTGCTGCCCCGTAGGCGGCAAATGCCTGGGTATCTACATCCGGGTTCACAAGTCGTACACCCAGTCTTCTTTCCAGTTCCCGGGTCACTATTGTTAAGTGCGAAATACCTCCGATTAATAATACCTTTTCAACAACCCGAACCTGCCGGGCCAGTGCTGAGATCTTACGCGCTACGGAATCGGCAACACCGGCAAAAATGTCAAATGGATTTGCACCTTCATTCAAAGCGGAAATCACATCGCTTTCCGCCAGTATGGCGCACTGGCTGCTGATGCGCACCGGTTTTTCTGAGTATTTCGCGCCGGCAGCGAGTTCTTCGCAGGACATCCTGAGTGCGCGGCACATCAGATCGATATAAAGGCCGGTGCCGGCAGCGCAACGGTCATGAAGGGTAGTGTCTACGATTACCCCGGCTTCATTCAAGGCGTAAGCAGTGAAACTGCCGGCACCCGCATCGATGACCGTGCGTATCCCGATATCCAGTTCCTGAACAGCTCGCGAGAGGCAGGCCGTTTCAGGGGCGGGTTCATCAGCACAGGGCACTGCTTCTTTTCCGAAGCCGGTGGCTACACAATATTCGACGCTGTCAGGTTCTAATCCTGCCGCAACAATGGCCCGGTGAAAGGCTTCGTCCGCAGCCGGCTGCGGCAGGCACTTATACTCATTGATCTCGGTTGCGATAACCCTTCCATTTTCAACAATGATGACTTTCGCGCTCGAAATACCGAGGTCGCATCCCGCCAGGACCAACTATCTAACCTTTCTCCAGAAGCGCCGCCAGGTCCAGGGGTTCACCTTTGGACGGGTCCAGTCGCAGACTGATCGCGCCGGAGGGGCACTTATCTTCACACACGCCGCACCCCATACACTTGGATTGATCAACCACGGCCACCTGATTGTCTTCATCCATAGAAAGGGCAAAGAAACCGCACGAGCCGACGCAATCGCCGCAACCGATACAATCGTCACCGATCTCAGCTACGTAACCGGAGGGTGCCAGAATCGGGACGTCTTCCCCGAACAGGTTCCAGGATTTCATCCCCAGGCAGCAGCAACTGCAGCAATTGCAGATGGCGACGAACCGGCGTGCAAAATCCTTTTTGAAATAGGCACAGTGGACAAATCCGCGTTCGTGGCAATCCTCAAGAATCTTGATCGCTTCTTCCTGAGTGATAGCACGGAAAGAGGGATTGAACTCAGCGATGAAAGCCGCGCCGGGATCCCCGACAAACATACAGACCTCCATCTCATCGGGTCCCAGGCAGGGATTCTCCGCCACTGAACGGCAGGGGCACACCCCCACAGCCAGTGAGGATGGATTTTCCAGTATGATCTGCCTGGCCTGCTTGTACGGCACCACCGTCTCCGGCGGCTCGATGGAGATATTCTCTTTCTGGGTGACCAGTTGCAGGGCATCTGTGAGTTTCACCACCTTGCCGTGATAGATGCTGGTATCGCGGCTGCCGGCGTTTTCCGCTACTTGCTGAAGAATAAAATGCAGCATTTCACGGATTTCCTCGTTTATCTCCGTAGATGGCACCTTACTGCTGTTAAGCCCCATGTTTTGCAGTCCCTGGTAGATGAAGTGATCGATGTGCTTTAAGTACAAATAGATATCAAAGAAATCCCCTTTACTTTCCGGTGGAAAAACCTCCCATAGTTTTTGTGTCAGTTCATCCGGCATGGTTACCTCCTTTTTCATATACGGCGTTTCGATTCATCTAAGACGGGAAGGAAAACGTCCCGCTCGAACGGTTTCAATCGTATTGCGCCATCCGGACAGTGCAGGGCGCAAAGCCCGCATCCAACGCAGAGTTCGGGATCGATCACCGCGACGCCCTCGGTTCCCACAGTAATCGCTCTGACAGGGCAGTATTCCTCACAGATACCGCAGCCGGTGCATTGTTCAGAATCGGCCATCTCGGCAATGTAGTAAGATTTCAAGACAAACGGGGTAATGCCTCGATTGTACAGGCCGAAAGCGCCACAGCAATCCCAGCAGCAATTGCAGATTATGTCAACTTCGTATTTTGGAATGAAATCCTTCAGCGGGATAAGTCTTCCGGCCTGATGAACAGCGCCTTTTTGCTCGGCTTCATCGATCAGCCCCAGCGCTTGGGCTATACTGATCCGGCGGGCGATCCCGCGCTCAAGCAAATGTTGAGCAGCCGGCCCCAGCGAAAGGCAGGCTTCCTCCGGGAGGTTCATTCGGCAGGGGTCGCCATCCAGCTTGCGGTGCTGACGGCAGAAGCAATGTCCCACGGTAATGATTTCGTCTTCATCCAGATTCTCCAGGATATTTCGGACGCTATGAGGCGGATAGACCTCGCTGACCGGCGGTGGAGCCGTTTGGCCGATGACGACTGTCCGGGTATCGGAAGGATTAGCGATAACAATGGAACGATGGGGTGCGGTATCCTGCATAACTGCATTGAGCAACTCCGGAGGGAATTCCCTGGCCGCATTAAAATAAACGGAAAGGCGCCGGGCAAATTCCCGGCGATCCGGGGTCTCTGCCCCCCTCATCAGGAAAAATTCGAACCAGCCGGGGAATACGCTCATCAGATGCAAAGCTGGTTTATCTTCCCCCGGCTGAACGCTGAGTCTGGTGATATGCCCCTTGTCCAAAAGCCTTTCTAAAATGATTTTAAATTCCTCGTGAGATAGGCCTGAACCGGCTTCTATCTCATCGAGCGTGCGGTTTCCGCCCCCCATATTCAGCAGGAAATCAACTTCCTCGGGTTCAAGGGCCGCATCGATAACCCAGGCCAGATCGTCGGTAACGATCATGGGGGTTTCCGATTGTTCGTTCATCAGGTTCAGAAGCTCGATAAGTTTAGCTTTATCGTTGCGGAAATCCAATATCTTCTCCTTCCTCAAGTCTTAATGTTCTCAATCTCGCGGCGCAGCCAATGGACCCATTCGTCGACCCCATCGCCGGTTTTACAGGAGAGAGGAATCATTTTCATGTGCGGATTCAAGGGCTGAATCCGCTTTTCCACGGCTTTGATATCGAAATCGAATATGCCCATCGCATCCGTTTTGTTGATTACCAGGACATCCGAGATGCTGAACATGAGCGGGTACTTCAGGGGCTTGTCATCACCTTCGGGCACGCTGAGAATCATTGCTTTGCGCATAGCGCCGGTGTCGAATTCAGCCGGGCATACCAGGTTACCTACGTTCTCCAGGATGATAAGGTCGAAATCTGCAGGTTCGAGAACATCGAGACAACGCGATACCATCGTGGCATCCACGTGGCAGAATCCCCCGGTCCTCAACTGGACGGCTTTCACACCGTGTTTGATCACCGTTTCAGAATCGACCATAGAATCCATATCGGCTTCGATTATACCGATGCGAAAATCGCTTTTAAGAGCATCAATTGTTTTAAGAATCAGGCTGGTTTTACCTGAGCCGGGCGAGGCCATCAGATTGAGCATGAAAGTCCTGGACTGGAGCAATTTCTCCCTCAATTGGTTAGCCACGGAATCGTTATCTGCCAGGATATCCTCTTTGACCT
>CAZDMY010000227.1:0-1188 GCA_964506405.1 uncultured Dehalococcoidia bacterium
GCCATGCTTCACCTCCTTCATAGTAAGCATAGATTAAATAGTAGGGCTTGTCAAGTATGACATAATTTAGGCTATGTGTAATATTGCAATATGACAGCAAGAAAATTGATATCAGCTACAATATGTAGCGTGCACATGGAGAGATTTCACGCGTCGTTAAAAGATGGAAATGGCGGAGGCCGATTCATAAAGGGCCACAAGCCCACATTCATTGACATCGCTTCACGTATTATGATAGGCTACCGGTTACCAGGGGCTTCTTCAATGGCAGAAGATTCAGCAGCAGGCGCACCCTTACTTGAATACCGATTGATGCCGGATGCGGTGTACATATTCGACAGACGGTCCAGCACATGGTTCACTGCAACATCTAATGGCGAACCCGGGACTGAAATATCTGATCTGGAGACCATCTCCAAGATCGCACGCAAATCATTCGCCATTACAAAGGCCGGTGCACTTTCGTTGATCGAGGCAGTCGAAGCAGAATCCTGTTAAGTCTTTATCGTCTCGTCTAACCTCTCCAGATAGGTTAATCCCTCCGAGTGTTGCCACATTTTGCAATCGTAACTCTGGAAGCAAACCTGGTCAACGCTCAAGCACTGCTCCGAGCATTCCTCTGACACATGCGGAGGCAAAAGGAATGCAAAATCGATGGCAAAACTATAACAAAGGTAATAACAAAATGGATAACAAAAACCATAACAAACAAGATAGCAAAAACTGTTTGGTCTACGATTCCATCCTTTGATATCTAAATGGAAGATGAACAACTCGAACAGCTAAAAAAAGAGGCGTTTTCCCACTATATGAGCCTAACTGGAAATGTCACAAAATCCGCGAAGCTGGCGGACGTCAGTCGCACGATTGTGTATAACTGGCTGAAGGATAAAAACTTCAAGGGCATGTTCGATGAGACGCGACGCTCATCAATAACGGTGCTCGAGGATGAGGCGAACCGCCGAGCCGTAGCCTAGAAATCGAGGATCTCATTCGGTCAAATGAAATCGAATGCAATTAGTCGCAACACTTATTAGCTGATGAGGTACAGCATTAAAACGTCGATCATCTGAGAGTATTTGAGCTCCCCCATCAGGTAGTCCATGAGAGACGTGACCATCTCAGAGTAATTGATTTTCCCATTGTCGTTGGTATCATGTATCCAAGGGTCCCAAGTACTATGACTTC
>CAZDMY010000227.1:1198-4514 GCA_964506405.1 uncultured Dehalococcoidia bacterium
GCTGACATGCATCGAGGCTATGTCAAGGCAGCTCCCATTCCCCCTTCCTCATCAGAAGGAGCTCCAATCAGAAAATCATCGTTTCCATCACCATTTATATCGCCAGCACCCGAAACAGACCATCCCGACCCATCACCCGAATCTTCCCCCAAAAAAGAGGCATCTGCATTTGTAAGGGGTGTATCCATAGCCCAACCGGATGCTTTGCCCAATATCAGATAAGTTATTCCCCCGGGATTTCCGGCCCGACCGTTCCCAACAAGGAAATCATCGTACCCATCGCTATTCACATCTCCGGCGGCAGAAATAGACATTTCAATAAAGTTTTCTCCTACGAAAGAAGCATCTGCATTTGATAGAATGGTATCATTATCCCATCCAGAAGCTTTACCCAAGATAATATACATTGTTCCAGTATCATAGGTACCTATCAAGAAATCATCGTAACCGTCTCCATTCAAATCCCCTGCACCTGAGACTGAGCATCCGGCTTGGTCTCCTAAGGTTTCGCCCCAAAAAGAAGCATCTGCCGTTGATAAATCTATATTCGTTGACCAACCGCTAGCCCTGCCAAGTATAAGGTATGTTTGTCCAGCACTGAAACCGAGATCATCGTTTCCTTCTGCACCAATAACGAAATCATCGTAACCATCTCCGTTGACATCCCCAATCCCCTTTGGATCACCTTCGCCTTCACCTTCAAAAGAAGCATCAGCTGTCGCAAGATAGTAAACGTTATCCCAATCTGAGCTTTTACCGAAAACTAGATAAGTCTCATCTGTAGAGGCAATGAGTAGATCGTCATAACCATCTCCGTTGACATCACCTGCACAAGAAGCTTTTTTGCCTCTGTCAAAGATTACATCAGCTTCAGATAGGCTACTATCCATAGTCCAACCGGAGGCCTTACCAAACACGAGATATGGCTTTTCGCTAGTACCGATAATGATATCGTCATAATCGTCTCCATTTACGTCACCGGCTCTAGAGATATAGCGACCACAGCGATCCTCAGATTCCTCACCAATGAACGATGCGCTTGCGCTGCCAAGGTTGTACTCCATTCCCCAGTTAAGTGAACCACTGCCAAAGAGAATGTAAGTCTTCCCTGCACGATGCCCGTTATAGTCATACCCTTTAGCACCGATGACAAAGTCATCAAAACCGTCTGCATTCAAATCCCCCGCACTTGAAACTGAACATCCGGCTTGGTCTCCTGAGTTTTCGCCAATAAAGGATATATCAGCCGTCGAAAGGTCCGTATCCGGGTGTAAAGCAAAGACAACATCAATGAGCAGTGCATTTATCGCAACTGCTATCATCAAAGCTATTGCGAATATCCATTTATTCATGCTTATCTCCATTACATTCAAGATTGCGACTCTGAAAATCATTTGTACATATCTTTATTTATCTATAAAATCAATCGTACACGATCCGGGTTTTCTCTACCTCACGATACCTCATCTCAACAGTCTCTTTTTCTATTTCCTTTGTTGGCGGTGTGATTTTGTAAGTCCAGTGTCCAATGGTATCAAAGGCAGGGCAACAAGTATCGACAGTTTCACCGGGCTCTATCTCAATCTCTTTTTCACATGGAAAGAATCCGCCAACATCTATTTTGACTTTGAATACTCCACCTGTGTCATCCATGTTAGTGATCTTCAGGCAACCTTCGTCCATCTGGACTAACTCGGTAGATGTACTGACCATATCTCCGAATTGCATCGTGTTTTGTTGTTCCATGAACGTGGGGTTAATGTATTTCTCAACGTCGTAAATGACATCCACAGTTACTACGCTCGTGATCACTTCTTCATAGGCTTCCATTTCAGTGTAGGTCTCTGTCCTTGGGGATGGTGATGGGCTGGGAGTCGGTGAAGGGGATGACTGGGCTGGTTCGGTAGGTTCTGGCGTAGGGGATGTGGTGATTGTCGGTGATTGAGACGCTACCTCATTATCCTGGGTTGTTGGGTCTGGCGTCTTCGTTTCGGAGTATCCACCACAGGAAATGAGCAATAGGAGTAAAAGCAGACTGACGGCTGAAAGCTTGAGTATGTTCATAACTTCACCTACCCTATAGTTAGATTGTTCCCCTAGCTTACCCCAGAGCATAGCGGTACGTCAAGGCTGTCTTCATCGAGGGATAATCAGCAACGATGCTTTTTCTGTTCCAGTTGTGAAGGGAGCTGTAATTGACAAGCTTATTGACATACTACGAAAAATTGGATAACATGATGCTATCATCCCCAGTTGAGCTTAATCGCCAACTGGCCCCCTCCGGGTTACGATCCGGGGGTTTTCTTTTATAGGGCTATGAATCGCACCGTGTTTCTTATCGACGGGTTTAATGTCTACCATTCAGTAAAAGACGCCAGTGTAGATATGAACGGCACATCAACCAAATGGCTCGATTTCCATTCACTATTCAGTTCCCTTACATATCTGATCGGTCGGGACGCAGTGATTCAGGATATCTATTACTTTTCCGCTCTTGCAGAACACCTTCGAAATTCGAGTCCGGGAGTGATTAAGCGTCACCAGGACTACATCAAATGCTTGGATTCGACCGGGGTAAAGGTTGAGCTTGCCAGGTTTAAGGAAAAGAGAATCCAATGCAATCAATGCAGTAACAGTATTATCCGCCATGAAGAGAAGGAAACAGATGTAGCAATCGCCGCCAAACTGCTTGAATTGTTTTTCATTGATGCGTGCGACACGGTTATCCTCGTAACCGGGGATACTGACCTTGCGCCGGCAGTAAGAACTGCCAGGAGATTATTCCCTACAAAAAGAATGTTGTTTTGTTTTCCCTACAGACGGAAAAATAATGAGCTTGCTCAATTGTTGCCGGGGTCATTTCGCATTAAGAAAGAGAGGTATACTCAGCACCAATTACCTAATCCAGTTATCCTGCCTAATGGGAGAAAAGTCTATAAACCGGCTTCATGGTGATCAGGCGAGCGATTTCACTTTGATGATTCCCCAGGGGCCAAACCGAAGATTTTACCCAAAGCTGAATCACGAAGGGATTTCTGCAACCCATTTTGCAACCGAACCATTCAACATGGCCCATAATTTTTCATCAGGGATTACCATAAACATCCCCGGACTCAGTTACGGATAAGGCTTTATGGTAACCAGAAAACACCGTTTATCAGAACCGGTTAAGGACTCATAATCCCAAGGTCGATGGTTCGAGTCCATCCGCCGCTACCAAAACGGTTCGTTAGTTGGTTGGTTGGTAGTTGGTTGGTTCCCCACCGCTCTATTTCTCCGTTTCTCAGTTCTTAGTTTTGGGCTGTCAGCTATCCGC
>CAZDMY010000228.1:0-4444 GCA_964506405.1 uncultured Dehalococcoidia bacterium
CGTACACCACATATACGGGATCACTGGGAATATCCTGGTGGGCGTACTTGTCATCCTTGGGACGTGGTTTTCCTCGTGAGACGTATGAGCGGGTTTTTTCAAATCCCCCGGCTTTCTTGAAGAATTCCTCGACCAGGATTACCCTTTCTCCTTCATTCGATTCCCGCCAGATTTTCACCGCTTTCTGAGGGAACATCCGATTGGAAAAGATAACAACAAACACACCCCCCGGTTTCAGAACCCGTCCTGCTTCCCGAAACACTTCGATGGGACGGGTCATGTAATCGACGGAAACGGTACAAATTACGGCATCAAAGAGATCATCCGCGAACGGGAGGCTGGGGTCGGCGTTCAGGTCATGAAGCACGTAATCCGTCAGCATTGGGTTTTGACGCAACTCGTTTTCGTTAAGCCCTAGCCCAACCACTGCCTTAGGGTACAGGGATTGGGGGATGTGTGAATCCCAGCTTGCCATCAGATCGAGAATGACCGGATCTTTTTCTACAATCAGGTCCCTGATTGCATTCTCAATCGTGTTCAGTGCAACTGAATCAAGATGGCTGACAAACCGATCCGTGCGATAGAAGACAGTATCATTCGTTTGATCCAACCTACTAAAAGCATCCTTTGAGTACTTCATTTCTATACCTCCGCAAACGTAAACCTCACAATAACAGTGTAATAAAGTCGTCAGGCAACTGCAGCGACCCAGGTCACGTATGGGTAAAGGATGAACGGAGGTGTATTGCGGTCAGACCGTTAGATTCGTTCCTTAAGACTTCGCCGCATCAGGGCGCGGCGCCAGCTTCCGCTTGAGGAACGTATCTGCATTGCCCGGGGTACATATCGTAACCCCAGTAGCGCAAGCATCGCCGAGGTGAAGATGATCAGTGACGGCGAGTGGTAGATAAGCCAGGCGACAAACGGAAAGCAGAGCAATGCAATGCTGTAGGACAGGGTCAGGAATCGGGTAAGGGCCGTTAAAAGGCCGAAGATGCCATAGAAAATGGGAATCCCCCAGGGCAACAGGATGAAGAAAACGCCGATACAGGTAGCGCCTCCCTTACCCCCTTTGAACTTGAGAAACAACGGGTAAATATGGCCCAGGATGGCGGCGGTGCCGGCCAGAATTTCGATATTGAGACTGTCGCAAAGCCATCGAGCCAGAAATATCGTGCCAACACCTTTGCTGAAATCCAGCATCAGAACCAGGAGCCCGTATACCGGGCCGGCGGTGTACATGACATTCATGGCTCCCATATTCCGGCTGCCCACCTGCCGGATATCCACCCCTTTTCGCCATCGCGTTATCAGGTACGCAAAAGGAATCGAACCGATGAGGTAGCCTGCCAGTATCGCAATAAATGCCATAGCAATCGAATCTCGGATACCAGAATAATGCGACTATTGTATCATGAAAGCGCGGTGAGTACACCCCATATTCCAACCAGTAAAATCTGCTTGACCGCCTTGACAGTTCCCTGTAATGCTGTAATATTAGGACTAACTATAACCCAGCCCGGACTGACGATAGCAAGCCATTATGACAGTAAAAGTTGTTACCGATAGTGCCTCCGATTTATCACCTGAAGTTTACCAATCGCTGGGAATTACCGTTATTCCGTTGAAGGTCCGATTCGGGGAACGGGTGTATGAAGACGGAGTGGACCTTTCCAACGAGGAATTCTATCATATGCTGGATACAAGCCCTGCCTTTCCCCAAACATCGGCTCAAGCTCCGGGGGTGTTTGCTGATACGTATCACCGATTGAGTCAAGAAGCCGATGGCATCATTTCCATTCACATTGCTGCTAACCTGAGTGCGACACTCGATTCGGCCAGGATGGGGGCGGAAAAAGCTGAAGTGCCGTTGAAATTGATAGATTCTCAGTCGGCCTCGATGGGACTTGGTCTGCTGGCGGTGATAGCGGCGGCATTGGCCAGAGACGGTGCGTCGCTGGAAGAGATTGAGGCTGAACTGAATTCCGCCATTCCTAACACCGTGGTATATGGCCTCTTCGATACGCTGCAGTATCTTCATCGAGGCGGCCGGATCGGTCGGGCACAGGCCTATCTGGGCAGCCTCCTTCGCATCAAGCCGGTCCTCGCCATCCGGCAAGGGCACATATTGCCGGTTAGAAAAACGAGGACCCGGTCTCAGGGATTCGAAGCACTGCGCCAGTTGACCTTTTCCGAAGGTGATCCAAAATATCTTTCGGTGATGCAGAGCAGCAGTGCCACCGATGCCAGTGGCCTTAAGTCGATGCTGACAGAAGAATTCCCCGGGGATGAAATCGTTTCCGCCCGTATCGGCCCTGCCATTGGTACACATGTCGGCCCGCGAGCGGTGGGGGTTTCAGTCATATACAACAGTAAATAAATACAAAACTGAAAGAGGAGGAAAGTATGCTGGTTTCCCGGTTCATGCTAATCCTGGTATTAATCACATTGCTGGCGTTCCCGGTAGCGGCTTGTTCCAATGATGACACGAGTGAAACGGACGGAAGTAATTCCAGCCCCAATCCTTCCGTCAGCACGACTCCAAGCCCCACTGTTGAGGCACCCGCCGAACCGATAACCATAAAAATCGGTGTAATTACCGACCAGACCGGGATGGCCGCCCAGGTAATGGGAACGGTGGACATGGCCCTCAAGGATCTGGTCAAGTACTTCAACGATGAAAATATGATCCCGGGCGTAACTCTGGAGGCCATCTTCTATGACGGCCAGTATGATGCATCCAAGGATGTGCTCGGATACAACTGGCTGCGTGAAAAAGGGGCCGACCTGATACTGGCCAATCTGCCCAACACCGCGGCAACGCTGAAACCCTTTGCTGACGACGATGAAATGGTGGTATTCTCGCTTTTCTCCAGCGAACAGGCCATAGCTGACCCCGGGTGGATATTCTGTATGAACGTTCCCATCTCCGCGTATTCTATGACCATGCTCAAATGGGTGGCGGAGAACGACTGGGACTGGCAGACAAACGGTCCGGCCCGGATCGGGGGAGCCGGCTGGACCGGACCGCTCTGGGAGGAAATCCAGAAGGGTGCCGAGGAGTATTGCAACGCCCATCCTGAGCAGTTCGAATGGGTAGGTGGATATCTGACTAATTTCGCCATGATCTGGGATGCCGAAGTTGAAGCGCTGAAAGACTGTGATTACGTGATTCCCCCGGGTGTGGGACTGGTGACCTTTGCCCGCCAGTACCGGCAGGAGAATGGCCGGGCCAAATTCCTCGGATTCGAATCCCAATCGACGGTATTGGGCCTGGCGGCTCAGACCGCCGGATGGGATGGGCTTGATGGTTCATTGTTCATGTTGCCGAACCGCTGGTGGAACGAAGAAGCCGAGCTTTCCGTTCTTTCCAATAGACTCTTAAATGAGAACCACCCCGAAAAAGCGGCGGAGATACGTGGCAGCGGTTCTTCTTATATCGGGGGTATCACCGAGTGGTATGGCGTACTGGAGATCATTGCCAAGACCGTTGAGGACTACGGGGCGGAGAACTTCGATTCGCAGGCGCTGTACGATACCGCCAGTTCTTTCTCAACAGCATATGATGCATGTAAAGAGTGGAATTTCAGCAAAGAGAAACGGACCTCCTGGAATTATGTGGGGATCTATGAACTCCGGGCTGAGGATCAGGATTTGATGCGACACGATCCGGATTGGTATCCGATAATATATACGTCCAATGGAATCTGAACAACTGATACTGGCAGTAATCAATCTCATCGGGGGAGCTGCGGTGGTGGGTAGCTATATTCAGGGCATCCGCAGCCACCCCGAAACTCGTGGGCAGGCGTGGGGCGGCGTCCCTGCCGGGCTGAAACCCGCTTACACCGTTTCCATGCTGACGGCGGCCGCCGGTTACCTGGCTTTCATGTATTTCGCGTTCTTCGCAGCAAAAACGGACCAAATAGAGAGCCTCGGCGGCGGCGGATTCTGGATATTGTATCCGATCTGTGCCGGTATTCTGATCCCATCGGCCCTGTGGATGCCGCTGACCTACAATATGATAGACCGGCCGACTGCCACCAAGTGGGTGATCATTCGACTGGTACTAGGCATGGTCGGTGTTTCGGCACTGGTGCTGCTAGTATCGCTGATTGTACTTGAACCCCGTGAGCCGGCAGCAGCTTACTGGGCTGCGGTTATCGGGGTCGTCTTTTTCTGCATCCAGACCGCACTGCTCGATGCCCTCGTCTGGCCGGTATATTTCCCGCACAAGCGGTGAAATAAGGCGCAGCTTCATCGTATATGTTGTGACCGGTGATGGGAAGGATTTCAGGTTGTAATGATATCAAGTATTTCGCACAGCGCCTGCTCAACCGATGCCATCAGTTCAGGGGCGGCGGCGGCCACCGGGCCTTTGATCAATCGGCGGTTATTAACCGCGCGGAGCTGATCGACGAGCAGGTCGGATTCCTGTTCAATT
>CAZDMY010000229.1:0-4419 GCA_964506405.1 uncultured Dehalococcoidia bacterium
GATGGCTTGTTCTGTGGACTCGACTTCGGTCAGACAGATGGTGCATTTCATGGTGAACCTCCTCTCATGGGATATTGGCAGAAGAAACGGATAATGCCAAGGATTGGGGTGAACGTTATGCTGGCATTGGTGTAGGGCACTGCCAGGCGGTTGTGGGCACGCGATCTTGGGGTATGGTTTGGTATGGGAAACAGGGAGATCGGATGTCAGATTGCGGATTTATTGAGTAATGGATCCGATCCAGCATACGAAGGTCTTCATTTGCCGCTGGACGGATTAGAGGCTTTCATTTTTTGCAGGAAGTTAACCGTTTTAATCGCTGGGATCTGGGCTCATATGTTTCAGAAGAATGTCTTTGATCTCTCCGGGATGTAGGGCTACCGCCCATGTCCACTGTCCGAAACCGCCGTGCGCACTTACAGCTTTTGTCCATTCATCGAGGTACCGACGTTTCACGCGGTCTTGTTCCGTATCCTTCCCTTTCGTTTCCAGCACAAGCATCTCGCCAGTCTTGAGTTTTACAAGAAAGTCGGGCCGATACTTCCGAACCACACCACGGTGGACATATTGAATCTCAAAGCCTAGGTGGTCGTTCTTCACCCAAGCAGAAACTGCGTCGCTCTCCTCCAGCACAAAGGCATCCGCCGCTTCCCATGTGCTGTCATAGACGCAGACGTTGATGTGAGATTTTTTGGTTCGCTCACAGGGCTTGCCTGTATACCAGGTTCGCATCCTTCCTGTTGAGCGTATAGGATTGTCACTGTCAAAGATCGGGACCAGCCTTTCAGAGTTTTCCTGACGAACGGCTTCCCATATATGCTGAACCAACCTGGACATGTTCAGCGTGATGATCAAACGTCTGCGCAGCTCGTCCTGATAGAACAGGGGTGGAAAGATATGAAGACGGTCCGAACGAATGAAGTCTTCTACCACCTTAACCAGTTGAGCCAGCAGGATTTCCCGGCTTCCTTGCCAATCTGACTTCATCTGGTCGAACACATCACGGGCCGCCTCAAAGGCAATTCTCTGAAATCGGAAGTCCCTGGCGAGTTTTTCAAGCTCGATCCGGTTGATTTTGGTTACATCGGGCTTCCCCTCCAGAATCGGGGCCAGCTCTGCAATCTGAGCCGTCTGCCAGGCTTCCAGTTCAAGAGGTTTTACCTTGGACCAGTCAAGAAAGAGGACGGGGTGGAATACGTGGTCAATTCGTAAGACGTTAGGCCATTGGATTTCAAAAGCCGCCTTGGCAAGATCCGGTTCCACTGCGGTCTTTGGCTGAGGGGGTGGAGGTGGGGTGTCGTGGCCGCCTTCGTGGGGAAGAAATGTGAAAGGCACCCCGAAAATGTTGACGTGCTCGGGCTCAAAGAGGGTCGAACCTTCTCTGATTTCATAAGAAGTTCGTCTGAGACCCCTGCCTACCACCTGTTCACAAAGAAGCTGACTACTGAAGGCCCGCAAACCCATTATGTGAGTAACCGTCTTGGCGTCCCATCCCTCGCTGAGCATTCCCACGGAAATCACGTTCTGAATCTTTTCTCCGGGTTTTCCCTTTCGACCCACCGTATCCACGATATGTCGTAAAAGCTCAGCTTGTTCTGCCTTGGTAAGTTTTCGTTCAGGAGTGCTATCGTCTTCATCCTCTGGGTCGATTTCGATAAATTGATCTACTGGTTCCTCCTTTGCCTCGGCCTGTGCAAGCACCTTGGAATCAATGTGGAGGATGCCCTCGGGATCGGAGAGTTCGTCAATGTGGATTCTCTTTGAGTCAAAGGCGTGCTTGACGCGAGCTGCGGTTTCAGTGCGATTGCAGACCGTAATCATCACTGGAGGTGTTGGAAAACTCCTATCCGTCCAATCACCGTATGCCTCTCGCCAATCAACTCCCAACAGATAATAGGCGTTCAAAACCAGGTCCGGCAGGGGCTCTTCGGGTTTGGCCTTCCGGTTCAGGTCCCCCTTAACCTCAGGATCATTGTAGATATGGTATAGACGGGACTTGTAGGTCTTGGCATCGGGCAAGGCATCATCACGGATTACCACACGTGGCGTCTTGACCAATCCAGCTTCAATTGCATCGTTCAATCCAAAATCGCTGACGATCCAGCCGAACAGGGCCTCTTCGCGACTCTTCTTCCCGGAAGGAGTGAAAGGTGTGGCCGAGAAGTCGTAGCATCTCAAAATTCCTCTGCTGCGGTTAAGCCTATCGAGCCCGCCTATCCACACCGTGGCCTCAGCAGCACTATCCTTCAGGTCACGACTGCGAAGATATTTGCCTTCTGCCTCTGGGTTGATCCGCCAGGCATGGTGGGCTTCATCATTGATGATAAGAAGATTCCTTGCGTTGGCCATGTCCCTCAACACATCCCGAGTATAAGCCTCATCGCTCTTGACTCCTCTTTTGTCCACGGTCCGTTTCTTATTGATTTGCTCTTCACTGTCCCAGGCAAGTGCGTGCCAGTTGCGAACCAGAACCTTCCCTTGGCGCAACTTGTCGAGTAGGCCGCTTCCGCCAGGGACAACTCGGAATTCATCGTAGTAATTCCCATCTCCTGACGGTTCAAGGACCCCCAAACGGCTCTTGACCGTTAAGCCGGGGGCTATGACCAGGACGTTTTTTGAAAAGCGAGGGTCTTGCGGATAAGTCACCTTATTCAAGATCTGCCATGCGATGACCATTGCCATCACAATAGTCTTTCCTGAGCCGGTGGCCATCTTACAGCACTGACGTTCAAACAGACTGCCGTCTCCTTCGATGTCTATGCCGACACGTTCGGCAGAGGGGGCCTCGGTCAGCCAGATCAGCGTCTCTACCGCTTCCAGTTGACAGAAGAAAAAACGGCGGGTCTCAAACTCTTCGGGGTCGTTCCAATGCTCCAAGAGGCGTCTTGTAATGCTGCTGACACCGGGCCAGCCTGCCTCACGCCATGCCTTTACCCTTGGCCGAATCTGATTGACCAGTGGGATTTCAACAAAGATGCCTGGATCATCGAAAGCCTTGGATTCACCAGAGGCCACGATATATCCGGCTGGACGTCGACCTTCCACCAGGTCGAATAGTTTTGTGACGCGCTCATATCGCCAATGCTGCTGAGGCTCTTCATATGGAGAGTTGATGATGAGGCGATCAATGGTGGTCTTTCCCATCACTCCACCTCCATGACCTTCAGGCTCTCGATCCCACGGTCATCAACAATCTTCACAGCAATGCGCTTATGTTCTCCTGGTTCAAAGGGTAGGGATTCCGTTCCCCTGTAGGCTTCTATCAACTCCTCATCAATCTCGGCCTTCAAATTCTTACTTAGACGTGACCAACCATCTTTATCTCCCGCCATGGGAAAGAACACTTGACGCGGGTAAATGCTGCGTCCGTCATAGTCAGTATCCAGCATCCACAAGGCGATGCGGTCGCTCCCGCCGGACTCGATGTTCCCTGTCTTGGTGTTGTAGTAGTCAAAACCTTCAACCAGCACGCGCAACTTCCCTTTGTCATCTCCCTTGGCAATCCTTTCGATACGCATGTCAGGCTGGCCGATCAACCAGAAACTCTCATTGCTGGCACGCTTCTTCTTGAGGTCATCCGTCAGGAGGTCAGCGTTCATCTGGGCTTTCAGGAGCGTGACTCCGGGCCAGTTGGTTTCGTCAATGTCTTTGGCCGCCTCGGAATCAAACTGAAATGCGGCGAATACAATAAGCTTGGGTTTAGGCACGAGGGTTTGGGCCTCTTCGATGGCATGTGCGGCTTGACGCGGTTCAAGCGGTGCGTGTTCCGGCCCAAATGAAACCACCACCCTCTGTGGTGAATAAGCAGGAGCATCCTTTTCTGCGATTCTGTCTGCTCCCTCATTACTGGGTCTCGTCTCTCCGTCTGCATGGAGCCATCGGCAACCTGGAAGCGGCTCAAGTCTGGCGAATCGGATATGCTGGCCCGCCTTGCCTCGAATGCCTGTGCGAAGTAATTCATCCCTCCAATCTGTCTGGCGCAGTGTCTCTCCCGAACGAGCAACCGTTGCATCCGCAGGTTGTGCCTCACCACCTGTGGCCATAGCGTCATCCAGGGATTTGACTGCCGGAGCAGGAACCGCCTCTGTAGTAAACGGACCGCTGACACGCTTCTTTTTGCGATCCACGAACGGCTGGTCGTAAAGGGTCTCCTGTGGGGCGTGGCGAGCAATGGCTGCATCGATCTGCGCCTTTGTCATGCCGTCTTTGATGTCAGGGTTGTTGGCGATGGATTTGAGAGTGATGTGTGGGACGGTCTTGTATTTGAAGCCACTTCCTACTCCTTCTTCTGGATGGGCGAGTTCGTAGTAGTCGAAGACTGCGGTCATCAATCTTTGTTTTGCCAGGGTGAGTGCCACCCGGGAGGTGTCGCAAGTGATCCAGCGACGTCCCCACTGCTCGGCTACGTAGGCGGTGGTG
>CAZDMY010000230.1:0-4406 GCA_964506405.1 uncultured Dehalococcoidia bacterium
AAGGGACCAGATAGTCACCCCACTCACCTCCGAAGATGCCGAATTCATGCTGGATATTGACGAGTTTAATGTTGCCGTTCCGGTTAATCCGTCGCGCGAGCTTGACATAATCATTCGCATTATCCTGACTTAACTGGTAGATCACCTTGCGAGGGTACCGGTACCCTGTAATATCGTATGCGTTCATGGCAGCGACCCTGGAAGTGATCGTGGGTGAAAGCAGCTCGTCCATGCAGTTGACCACATCCTGAGTGAAGGTGGCAATGCCGCATTTACGCGGCGGAAAGGTCGTTAGATATAGAATTGAAGGGGCGTCTTCCCTCTTGTGATGGCTCGATGAACGTATAGGGGATACTATTTCAGGCATGATAACTGTTTCCTTCTAAACATACAAATGATTTCCCTTCGCACCGAATTCGAAACTTGAGATATGAAATTCATCTGGTATTGGCGGTGTCGCTCCCATTTTTGAACATACATAACCCGCAACCCGGTTACCATATTCGTTAATAGAATCCAGATCGAGGCCGTTTAACATGCCCAGGATCGTCGCAGCCACAAAGGAATCGCCGGCTCCGACGGTATCAACGACATTTGCGTGAATACCCGGATGTTGTGATACATCTCCATGAGAGTAGAGTATACTGCCGTGTTCACCTTTAGTCAAGGCGACCAAATGAAGATTATATCCCGCTGACAATACTTTCAGAAGGGTAGTCTCTTTTCCGGAAAGATGCAAGATCTGCGCGACTATCTTGAGTTCTTCTTCATTTAGTTTGACCACGTTTGCCATCTGGAATGAGCGCTTGAGAATCTCAGGTGAATAATAAGGGGAACGGAGGTTAATATCAAGCACTTTCAGGGCTGTATCAGGTGTCCGATTAATGAACCATTGAATAGTCTGGCGTGAGGTCCGACCGCGCTGGGCAAGTGTTCCAAAACAGACTGCATGTGCCTTATGGGAAAGTGCTTCAAGCTCGGCACTTTGACTGATAAAATCCCATGCGGCATCCGGATGTATCTTATATCTGGCTTTCCCCTGCCCGTTTAGCGAAACCGATGTGGTTCCTGTAGGGTGTTTTTTATCGACAGTGATATATTTTGGCAACAGTGAAATTGCCTCTATATGGTCGATCAGTTCGTTTCCCAATGCATCAGCCCCGACTGCTGAAACGATAACGCCTTTCGCTCCCAGGCAGTTGGCGTAATAGGCAACGTTTGCCGGAGCCCCACCCGCCATTCTGCCCGAAGGCAGGATATCCCATAGTAATTCTCCGATGCCCACCAAAACCGGCTTCATCTTTTTCTCAATGCATTTTTGTTTGGCAACTCCCGATGCCACCTCGAAAGAAATTGAATTGTACGTTCGGATGGTCGGCCAGCAGCGACACAGGGACAGCGGTATCGATGATTCGCTCTGAGATCATCAGCGTTGTCAGGCGAATGCCAAAGGCATTGTCGTGGTGTCCCGGATGCCAGATGGAAACCTTCTCCGCCTTCCATGTTTCAGCAGGGCCAACGGAAACAGCATGATTCGGTACGGTATGAACCATGCCCGCGGCCGAGGTCCGTGCATTCTGGATCAATGTCAAGGGATGGAGCTCTACCACACGAGTACCCAGTTTGCGGTATACGGCTGGCGAAGGTGGCTCGTCACGCCAGTTCCCCTCCCGTTTTGGAGGGTCGTTAAAAGCCCAGTGTTTTGCTTCGCCCTGGCCTCCCTGCATGATTACACAGCGTATGTTGTCCCAGCTCTGGACATATTCTTCAGGGTTCGTACGGGGGAAATGGAGGTGTTCCAATGGCATCATCAAGTTATCCCGGATTTTACTGAAGCAGAACTCCATATCGGTTCTGGCAAAGCTTAACGGAAAACCAACTCCGACAGCCTTGCCATTAACTACCCATTCATCCATGCCCCAGAAATGACAATGGGAAAGATCCAGGTTCAGTTCGTTTACCAGGCGGGCGACCAGCGGCAACTGTTCGACAGGACCGACAGGGCCACAAATGCCAGCCGGCTCGTCCTCGGTGGCTTGACACCATGCATTGATATATTCCATTGCTTCGGCAAGGTAGAATTCCTCCAGCGTATCGTAGAATACCACGCTGAAACCGTCGCGTTCGAGCTTGAGAATATCGTCCGCAGTCAGTTGTGCTGCGGCTTCAAGTATTTTATGATCAAGTGTGGTATAATCCCACCAATCCGGGGCAATATTACTGAGAGGTCTCATTTTTCCCTCCTTTCGACTATAAACAGGACGAACCGACTTCAGTCCGGAAATGCCGAGTATCGCCAGGGCATAAAACCAGTCGCTCCGTTCAACGGATAAGCTTTTACCATATCAAGAACCTCATTAAGGTTAGCGGTGGCGACCGCCAGAGAATAATCCGCTGCACCGTAATATAGTCGAATAGTATCATCTACCAGAACCCAGCCACAGGGAAATACTACGTCGTCCACATCCCCTTCACGTTCGTAACTGGCATGCGGTCCGAATATCCAGGGATCGGTGCGGTGGGTTAATCGAGTGGGGTTGTCTTTATCCAGCAAAGCCAGTCCCAGACGGTATATCGATCCGGAGGCAGTGGTACGAACGCCGTGATAGAGTATGAGCCAGCCCTCTTTGGTCATCATGGGTGGTGCTGAAAGTCCGATCTTGTTTGCATCCCACCAGCTCCCTTCACGGGCTGAGATCACCTGGCAGTGGTCTCCCCAATGCCTGAGGTCGGGCGAAAACGAAAGCCAGATGTGGGCACCTACTTTCCAGAATGTGGTTGGAACCGGGCGGTGAAGCATGGCCCATCGTCCGCCAAACCGAACGGGGAACAAGGCGGCATCCTTGTCCTCCGGCGGCATGACTGCCCCAAGACGGTTGAACGAAACGAAATCTTTAGTGGTGGCCAGTGAGACCAGAGGTCCGGCTTTCGAGTATGCTGTGTAAGCTATAGCCCATTCCATTTTCTCTTCGAGCCAGGTTACTCTCGGGTCCTCAATACCCCAAACCTCCTCCGGCCACTCATCCGGCTGGGGGGTAAACGATGGATGCGAATCGATCTCCCATCCAGTGATGCCATCGACGCTGCGCGCAACGGTCAGGTGGGATATCCCTGTGAAATCTTCGGCACGTACCAGGAGGACTGTCGATCCTTCCAACAGCGCAGTGCCCGCATTGAATACGGAATGTACCGGATACGGCCACATTTCGGCCGAGATAATCGGGTTATCAGGGTGCCGTTTGAAAATCTCGTTTCTGATCATTTGGGCATTACCTGTTGATGCTCATTTGGCAACGATGTCTGTATGAAGGGGATTCCGCTGACTCTGCATGCCTTCCCGGCATATCCGGCGTTGAGGACTCGCATTCAATTCAGCACATGAAAACGGTTTGAATGAATGTATCGAACAGGAAGTTGTGTGGTCATGGTTGAATTGAAGGAAGACGCATGCGCCTGCCTCCTGGCGAACCAGATAGTATGTGTCGCCCAGGTCCATAGAATCGAGGAAATGTTTCTTGAATTCCATCCACTGTATCACCAGGCCATCAGCGATCCGATGGGCCTCGATGAATGTCAGACAAACCCGAAAATGAATGCAGCAAACCCCGCATCGTCTGCAATCGAAGATTTCGTTCGAATCGACCGATTGATCTTGTATTAGGAAGTCCACCTTTGTGTATCTCCTTAACGACTCGTTATTAGTGTCTAGTGTTTATAGTAAGTTTCCTCGATCGAGTGAATATGATATGAGCTTATTGCCCTGAACAGTTTCAGGATCAAACCGCTGCTGTAAACCATCGGCAGGACGACGATCGATGTAAGGGCAAAGATAAGAAACCAGCACTTTTCCATATTTCTCCTTTCGTAAATAAACGTGATGTGCGTGCATAATAGAATTAAATGGAATTGATGACCACAACGATCATGAATGCCAGTATCACGCCGAAAATAATCTTAAGATACAACACGCCGGACCCCCGAGGAAAAGGTCAGGACCAACACTTCTAGTATCGCTTTATAGCATCAGAAAAAACCAAGAAACACACTAGCGAATCATTTGAAAAACCTTGGAGTTACATTAGAAAATGTCGCAAAGTCTGGTTTTCTGTGTGTGGTTAAGGTGATCCCAGGTCCGGTTTTAACCCAGACCCCCCCCTTGTATTTACAGGCTTTGTGAATTTACACTAGTTGAAGTAGAATGCCGTTAAGGAGGAGTTACAGCCCTTGAAGGGATTCTCAGAGGTTTTCAAGCCCAGGAACTCTCTTTCAGATGAGGAAGTGCAGGCGGGGCTTAGGTGGTGGACCAGGGAGGGGACAGCTTCCCAAGGATTCTGGAGCATCACCACCAGTGGCTTCCTGGCGGCGTACGCGCTCACTCTTGGGTGCAACAACTTCCAGATCGGCGT
>CAZDMY010000231.1:0-1538 GCA_964506405.1 uncultured Dehalococcoidia bacterium
GGCAAACCAGGGGCGGGCGTCCTGATCCGTGATTGGTGGCATGTCTACCAGTTGGATTTGCACATTCTCGAACCGCATCATGCCCAGTTGAGGCAATCGGGTAGTGTAGGGGTACTCCCCCACCTCAAGCGATGCACTGGTAACGGTGGCAACCAGCCGGGATTTTCCGGCGTTGGTCAGTCCCACCAGAGCGATTTGCCCCGCCCCTTCTTTGGGAACATGATAGGTGCCCCCTTTTTTCTTGGTGGCCGGTTGCCTTGCTGCCTCTTTGGTGAGCCTGGCAATTTTTGTGCGCAACTCGGCCCGCAATCCGTCTGTCCCCTTGTGTTTGGGCATTACCTGAAGCATCTCGTTCAGGGCCCGGATTCTCTCCTCGGGATTTTCTGCTGCCCGGTACCGCTTTTCTGCTTCGAAATATGCTGGGGTCAGATTGGCAGGCATAGTTGATCACCTTTGTGAATAGATACATTTTACCATACAGGGACTTGTTGAAAAACAAAAGGTCCACCCCAACCTTGGAAGGGGTGGACCTTTATTGACTTGTTATTCAGCGATCTACTTGCCGAGTAATTCCTTGCATTTCTCGGCAAATGCCGGAAGAACCTTCTTGTAATCGCCAACTACGCCATAGTGCGCGATGCCGAAGATATTGGCCTCCGGATCCTTATTGATGGCAATGATATTCTTCGACCCGGACATCCCGGCCTGGTGCTGACTTGATCCCGAAAGTGCTACAGCAACGTAGACGTTCGGGCCGACGATCTTACCGGTAAGGCCGATTTGAATATTGGTGGGAACCCATCCGGAATCGCAGGGCGGACGACTGGCGCCAACCGCGCCCCCGAGCACCTTGGCCAGATCATACAATTCATTGAATGCTTCAGCGGAACCCATCCCGCGGCCGCCGCAGATGACAACGTCCGCATCTTCCAACTTGATTCCTTCAACCTCCTCTTTCACCCGGTCAACGACTTTTTGCCGGATAATAGCGGCATCCAATCCTGGATCGAAGTTAACAACCTCGCCGGAGCGGGATGTGTCCTGAGCCAGGGGTTCGAAGGCTTTTGCACGGATGGTTGCCATTTGCGGTCTGGTTTCGCTGACATATATTGCTTGTGCGTTCCCACCGTACACGGGTTTGGTTTTTTGCATCAACTTGGAATCCGGATCGATTTCCAGATTAATACAGTCCAGCGTAGTCGCTGTGCCCAGCCGGAAGGCCAGCCGGGGAGAGAGGTCCATTCCCATGGCAGTCTGACCCATGAGTATAATATCCGGGGACGCCTCGACATTCAGCTTTTCGAGAGCACCGACATATCCGTCCGTGGTGTAATTGGCGAACATGTCATTATCGATTACGTAAACTTTGTCCGCACCGAAGGAGGCCAGTTCATTGGCAAGACCGGCAATGCCACTGCCGATCAAAACGGCCGCCAGTTCCTGCCCCAGGCTGTCGGCCAGCTTCCTGCCGATACCCAGCAATTCCGTCGAGACCGGTGAAAGCTTTCCTTCAATGGTTTCTGCAACAATTAAAACAC
>CAZDMY010000231.1:1548-4355 GCA_964506405.1 uncultured Dehalococcoidia bacterium
ACCTTTTGTATCAGCCATTATTCTTCCTCCTGATTATTCCGGTCAAACCCTAGAATAACTTAACCTCCCTGAGCTTGGCCGCCAGGTTGGCTCCCGCCTCCTCCGGCGTCTCTCCTTCGATGAATTCGCATTCACCTTCGTGAACCGGGATAAAAATCTTGAGCATTTGGCTTCGGGCCTCGGCAGGGGTGACATCGGATGAGCTCCAGTTGGTGACCTGTTTCTTGGCTGCGGCCATAATCCCCTTCAGGGTGGCATACCGCGGCTCGCCGATCTCGTTGCTGACAGTGAACAGGGCCGGCAGCGGAACCTCGATGGTTTCATAGCCATCGGCTAAAACCCGCTCAACAGTGGCCTTTCCGTCGCCTATCTCGATCTTCTTGATAGCGGTCACGCTCGGTATCCCCAGGATTTCCGCAATACCCGAGCCGACCTGCCCGGCATCCCAATCCGCTTCCTGTCTGCCACAGAAGATTATGTCGTAATCACCGATCTTCTTGATGGCTTCAGCAATGTTGGCTGCGGTTGCATAAGCATCGGTATCGACGAAGGCGGGATCCGTCAGTTTGTACCCTTCATCGCCGCCCATGGCCAGGCTGTGCTTGATAACCTCTTTGGCGGAATCGCCGCCCATAGAGAGTATCTTAACTGTGCCTCCATGGGTATCCTTCACTTTCAGTGCAGCTTCCACCGCGTTCTCGTCAAAGGGATTGATCACCATCCCCTTGTCTTTGGCAGCTACTGCTCTCTTGGCTTCGGGATCGATCTTGAATGACGCCGCCGGCGTCTCCGGGTCGACCACCTGCTTGACGCAGACAATCATGTTCATAATGTTAACCTCCTGAGTGAAAAAATGATCCACCTTGATACACTTTGGCCACAAAATGGACTAAAGTGTGAGTAAATCCCTTGTTGAATTTATCACAAGGCGTAATGGAGTGTCAAGGTAAACCGGAGGCTGTTTCACCCCGGTGGAGGCTTTGAAATCTGGCCCCGGTAAATACTGTTCTTTGAATTTGTTATTGAGGATGCACCGTAGCTTGCGTAACCGAGCTGAATCGTTATTTCCAAAGAAGAGGACAAGATCGATAACGGGGTTCCGGACACAATCCCCGGAATTTGTGGGGATTTTTCACAGCCAGGGGAAGACATGCTTTCGCACGAACTCGAAGTTCTTCTGCACATTATCTGCGCCGGAGACTGATCCCATGTGTCCGGGTAGGAGGTGTTCGATATCGAGTTTAGCGAGACCTTCAATGCTTTCCTTTAACTGTTTCCCGCTCCCGCCGGGGAAATCCACACGTCCGGTATTTCCCGCAAAAACCACATCGCCGCAAATGACCACTTTCTGATCCCTGTTGTAGAAACAGATGCTGTCGGGGGAATGGCCGGGCGCATGAATAATTTCAAATTCAAGATTGCCGGTATTGAGGTTCCCATCCATGATCTCGTCTTCCTTGAGATGGACAGGGTCCATCCCGAACACTTGGGAAACGCCGACTACGGTGGTTTCATATGATTCTTTTTGCAGAGGATGCATACCTATCCTGGCGCCGGTGATGCGCTTCAGTTCATCGCAGGCCCAGTAGTGATCCAGGTGAAGATGGGTATTGAGGATAAGGTCGATATCCTCCGGCCGGATATCGTACATCTTGAGTGCTGACAACAGACCGGGCAAGTACCGATCCAGGCCCGGATCGATCAGGACGGTGATATCATCCTTAATCACACAGGTGTTGCAGTCCATCATCCCCGTTTCAGGGAAAAAGTAAACGTTTTCAGTGACCTTCATTCATTCCATCCTTCAATCATGCTAATTTAGATAACAGTAGCAGTCTATCAAGTACAATAGCTATGGCATTCCGGCCAACGAGTCGGTCGCAGATGCGCCGTGGCGTGAATCTCCTCGGTTTGCGCGTCTGCGACCCTGGCGGGAACCGATGGGCATGGTGCTGTTGCTTTTCATTACCAGATGACCACTTCGTCGATATGGTATTGCCCCCGCAGCAGCTTGATTATCTCATCCCTTATCTTCTGGTCTCGTATGGGTTCGATTTCCGAAACGGGCAATCCCCGTTCATTAGTCCGGCACTGCCAGCTATGCAGGTATCCTGGTACCATGATGTACTGATGGGGTGGATACCAGCCGGCGCAGCAGCCACCCATGGCGCTGGTGCGTCCGATGAAAAACAACACATCTTTTTCGTTATAAGGGAAAGTCCCTTCCTCCGATTTCCATACGCAACCGGTCGAATATTCGATTTCCTCGTTCAGGGGGAAATGGGCGTATTCTTCAAGCATTTCACCTAACCTCCCGTTCAGGGCAACTGTTCCAATTATAACCGTACCCTTTGCAACGATACAACCGGCATTATCATACCAGATTATCGTTCCACGATCCCATCCTTCAGCATCTGACGGTTATAGACCGGAACCGGCGAGCAGCTATCCGTGAGCGGATCGTACATCAACCGATACGAACACGCGAGCTGCTGAGCGGCCATGGCATCCCAGCCCCTGACGAAATAGGGGCATTCATCGTTAAAACAGATATACATGTGCTCATTCGGCCACTCGGTAAAGCAATGCTGGGGAACTTCCCACTTCTTCAGTTCGCTCCCGCAGTGCGGGCAGCATAGTGTCTCTTTTATCTCTTTCTTTCGCTCCTCGATTTGCTGATCCATCGAATTCTCCTTCCTGTCTAACAAGCTTGTAATGGTTCGCACAGGCGGCGAACCACCTTCTTTGTTCGCGTACACCACATATACGGGATCACTGGGAATATCCTGGTGGGCGTACTTGTCATC
>CAZDMY010000232.1:0-4337 GCA_964506405.1 uncultured Dehalococcoidia bacterium
GTCCTTTTCTCGACCGCTCTCGCCAAATTCCCTCATTCATGATAAACTACTAATTGGCCACGTAAACCAGGGATATGCGCAGCAGAAATGCCGCTTGACCTTTCTACGAGGGGTTGGCGGTTTTTTTGTGCATGACAGCAGGCTCTTACTTGCGCGGCGGAGTCGGCTGTTAAATGCAAAAAGGATATCTGATCCGCGAGGATCAGGTGATACAGTGGACTTTAAACGACGCAGGCAGGAGTACTAATGACAACCGAATTCGACCAATTGGGTCTGCATCAGCAACTGGTGCAGACCGTAACTGAACTGGGCTATACGGTGCCCACACCCATCCAGACAGAGGTTATCCCGCTAATGCTGGCCGGTAACGATGTTATCGGCCAGGCTCAGACAGGCACCGGGAAAACCGCTGCCTTCGCACTGCCGATCCTGCAGACGCTGGCGCGCGGTCAGCGTTATGTCCAGGCCCTGGTCCTCGCGCCCACACGCGAACTGGCCATGCAGGTTGCTCACGCAACATCCGAATATGGCAGTTGTCAGCGGGTGCGCGTTCTGGCGGTCTACGGCGGTCAGCCGTACGGGCCGCAGATCAGCCGACTCAGGCAGGGAGTTGATATCGTGGTGGGAACGCCTGGTCGATTGCTGGACCTGATCGACAAAGGAGAACTGGACCTGAGTTCCGTACAAAACGTTGTCCTCGATGAAGCTGACGAAATGCTCAGCATGGGTTTCATCGAAGATATCGAAGGCATTCTCAACAGAACTCCTTCGGAGCGGCAGACCGCTCTCTTTTCCGCTACCATTCCGCCGGAGATTCACCACCTGGCCGGCAGATACATGCGTTCTCCGAAGACCGTTGCTATTAAAAGTAAGCATCTGACAGTGGACAGCGTCGATCATAGATATTGCGTGGTCAACAACAAAACAGATAAACTGGCGGCCCTTACCCGCCTCTTTGAGATCGAAGAGATCACCAGCGCCCTTATCTTCGTTTCCACACGTGTAGGTACCAGCGATCTGGTCAATGAATTGATGGGTCGCGGATTCCCTGCCGAAGCCTTGAATGGGGACCTGAACCAGCAGACTCGCGAACAGGTGTTGAACCGTTTCCGGAATAACCAGATCAAAGTGTTGGTGGCCACGGACGTAGCCGCCCGCGGACTGGATATCGACGATATTTCACACGTGTTCAACTATGATTTACCCCTGGACCCGGAATTGTATGTTCATCGGGCGGGACGCACCGGAAGGGCCGGGAAAGCGGGTATCGCTATCTCACTATTAACCTTCAAGGAACAGTGGCGTCTGCGCCGGATAGAGGGATTCACCCGGCAGAAGATGGTGAAGATTCAAATTCCCACCGAGAAGGAGATCGAGGAACATCGGGAATCGCAGTTGTTGAACGATATGATGGTCTGGTTAAAGCGAGGCCGCTGCCAGAAAGAACGGCTGATTGTCGCCGAACTGGCCGAGGCGGGATACGATCCGGTTCAAATTGCGGCCACGGCACTGAAGATGGCCCGCTCAGAGGAAAAGCAACGCCCGATCGCCCCGATCAGCGAGGTAGTAGCAGAACGTCCCCGGAAAATTCGGCGCGACAGTAAACGAGAGAAAAGGGGAAACGGCCGTAATGCCCCTAACGGTTCTCATGAACAGGGAATGGTTCGCTTGACACTCAGCGCTGGTAAAGCGCAGGGGCTCTGTCCTGCTGACGTTGTGGGATCGATTGCCCATCATGCCAACATCCCCGGTTATTCCATCGGTGAGATCAGCATACAGGAGAAACACACGCTGGTTGATGTGCCGCAGGAGTATGTGGCCCAAACGCTGGCTAAAGCGGGCAAATACAGGATCCGTAAGAATGCCGTCACGTTGGAACTGGCATGAGCGGCAATCCTGGTATCGTATGTGAAAAACCAATGAGCAGTGAAAATATTCGAAACGTAGCTATTATCGCTCACGTCGATCACGGCAAGACAACGCTCGTCGATCAGCTCCTGCATCAGAGCGGCCAGTTCCGCCGGGGAGAGCTGATGGGGGATTTGATTCTCGATTCCAATCCACTGGAACGCGAAAGGGGAATCACTATTCTGGCGAAAAACTGCGCCATCGATTACACCGATCGGAAAGGCGGGAAATTCCATATTAATATTGTTGATACACCGGGTCATTCGGATTTCAGTGGTGAGGTGGAGAGGGTTTTAAGGATGGCGGATGGAGTCCTGCTTCTGGTTGATGCCTTCGAAGGTGTCATGCCGCAGACCCGTTATGTCCTCTCGAAGGCGCTGGCGCTGGGACTGAGGCCGATCGTGGTGATCAACAAAATGGATCGCCCTGATACACAGCCTCACGAGGTGGTCAACGAGGTATTCGATCTGCTGGTTGATTTGGGCGCCGATGATATCGCGCTCGATTTTCCGATCATATACACTTCAGGAAGGGAAGGATGGGCATCAAGGGATGTTGATAAAGCGAAATGCGGCGATATTCATGATATATTCGATGCTATTATCGAGAATGTCCCTGCCCCGCAGTTTATAGCCAATGCGCCGTTACAGGCCCTCATAACGACGCTTGATTATTCCGATTACGTCGGCCGGATCGGCATCGGCCGGGTGTTTGCGGGAATGATGCAGTCGGGGAAGGATGTTGCTGTTATTGACCGGGAGGGTAATTATTCCAGACAGCGAATCAGTCAATTGTTCAAGTTCGACGGTCTGGGACGCAGGGAAGTGGACCGTATAGAGGTAGGGGACCTGTTTGCCGTCGTCGGGCTCGACCGCTTTGATATAGGGGATACGATCGCCGATATCGATCATCCCGTAGCTCTGCCCACAGTAGCGCTGGACGAACCGACGATTCACATGGTTTTTCGGGTCAACGACGGGCCTTTCAGCGGTCGCGAGGGTAAGTACGTCACCAGCCGCCAGATACTGGAGCGACTTCGCAAAGAGTTGAAGTCGAATGTGGCGCTCAGCTTGGAAGAGAGAGGGGATGAATTCGTTGTTGCGGGCCGGGGAATCCTTCATCTGGGCATCCTGCTGGAGAACATGCGCCGTGAAGGATACGAACTGACGGTGGGCAAACCGGAAGTCATTTACCGGTATGAAGGGAGTAAGAAAACGGAGCCCCTGGAACTACTTGTAGTTGACGTGCCAAACGACAGCGTGGGCGCTGTAATGCGCCTGCTGGGAGACCGTCATGCCGAGATGCGCAATATGGTACCGCTGGGTACGCACACTCACATCGAATTCAGGGTGCCTTCACGCGGACTTATAGGCCTGAGGTCGAAGCTGCTGACGGCAACCAAAGGGGAGGCAGTGATGAATCACCGCTTTTGCGAGTATGGAGCTTTTCGGGGAGAACTCCCTGGCAGGAGCACAGGCGTGATGGTGGCTGCCGGTACCGGACAGGTTACTACATATGCGCTGGATCAGCTTGCCGATAGGGGCACTCCGTTCGTCGAGCCCGGCGAAGAAGTCTACGAGGGCCAGATCGTGGGGGAGCATTGCAAGGACCGGGATATCGAAGTCAATATCATCCGCCAGAAAAAATTGACCAATATGCGAGCTGCAGCCAAGGATGCTACGATCACACTTAAAACTGCGTGGCGGCCGGAACTGGAGGCGGCACTCGAATACATCGAGCACGACGAACTGGTGGAACTGACCCCGAAAGCTATACGCATGCGCAAGAGGTTCCTGAAGGAATTCGACCGCCGCCAGATAAAGAAAGTTACGAGCCTCGGCGCTCGGTAGGATTAAGGCAGGGGTTAAGCTGAGTTCAGCAGGGGCGTGTTGCCACGTGCCCTTTTGAAGTGCGTCCGTCTCCATTGCAATTCGAAACTGCAATTTGTTTTTCCAGTCAATAAGGCAGCTCTACTGGCAAACTGGATAGAGTTATGGTTTGTACTCATTTCCGGCGATTTGCCATTGTAAAGGAGATGTACCGATATTCAGTGAAAAGCAGGCTTAAATACGCCCCGTCTTCAGGTCATTTTGTCATTCCCAACTTGATTGGGAATCTAAGATAAAGATGTCACTGAGGCCGGCGCTGCATCAGTATGGCTGTTCCTACGGAGAAGACCTTTTCTCCATTTTGATTGTAAAGTTCGCTCTTAGCTTCTAATATTCCGCAATCAGGCCTGCTTTCTGAAGGACGGGTCGAAACCCAGGTGGCCTTCTGGGAGATGATGTCACCGGGCCTGGCTGGAGCATACAGCTTAATATCATTGAATCCAAGCGCACTAATGGCAGCCGGTGGTTCCTTATAATGCATTCCAAACCAGCAGTGAATCAGAAACAAATGGCCTGAAGAGGCCACCAATCCCCCATAGA
>CAZDMY010000233.1:0-4335 GCA_964506405.1 uncultured Dehalococcoidia bacterium
AACTTGGAGTGAAAAAGTACGTATTTCCCGCTACGGATTCCAATAATCCCATCGGCTTAATTCTTTCGGTCAAACTGGCATCTGCCCGCCGTTTTTTGAGCCTTTTTTCATTCACGAGATTAGCCCGTACATAGTAGTTGTTTTATCCACTTGGGCGAAGCTTCTTCGGGAACAGACTGGTTATAGTAAACTTTGTATTTTGCAATTTTGGCAGTTCGTAATATCGACCCTGGATTATATGCCGGCTAACAGGCAGGAGGAATACGATGATTGAATGTAAAACAGCGCCGACCGTCAGAGGTCTAAAGGAGATCGATCCAACGATCATCAGGGCGGTGATTTTCGATATGGATGGGGTCATCACCGACACCGCGCGGACCCACGCGCACGCTTGGAAAAAACTGTTCGACGAATACTTGCAGGAACGCTCCGGGCGGTACAATGAAGACCATAAGCCGTTCGATATCGAAACAGACTACTATCAGTATGTAGATGGAAAGCCCCGGTATGACGGGGTACAGAGTTTCCTTGAGTCGCGTGGAATAGCGCTTCCTTACGGCAATCCTGAGGACGAGGCGGGCACTGAGACCGTTTGCGGACTCGGCAACCGGAAAAACGAGTATTTCCGGCAAAGTCTGAAAAATGTTCCCCCCGAGGCGTATCCATCTTCAGTGGAACTTGTCAGGCGATTGAAAGAAACCGGCATCGCCACCGCCGTTATCTCCGCAAGTCGCAATTGCCGAGACGTACTGGAGGCTGCTGGCGTTGCCAGCCTCTTCGATACCCGGGTCGATGGCATCGATTCGGCCGAGCTGGGGCTGAAAGGAAAGCCGGCCCCGGATATCTTCCTGGAGGCCGCAAAACGGCTTGACGTCCGGCCCCATCAGGCTGTGGTAATCGAAGACGCACTGGCAGGGGTGGATGCCGGATGCAGGGGTAAATTTCGGATGGTGATCGGTGTTGACCGGGTGGGGCAGGCAGATGAATTTCGCAAACGCGGGGCCAGCACTGTGGTAACCGACCTTTCAGAACTGGAGGTAGGCCGGAAACGACCTGCGCCGGATACTCAGCCAATTAGCAATCTACCCTCGGCCCTGGAATGGAAAAACGAAATTTTTCATATGATAAGAAAGGCATCTCCAGCTATCTTTCTCGACTACGACGGGACCCTGACACCCATCGTGCCACAGCCGGAGGACGCGGTCCTTTCAAGCAAGACGCGAAAAACCGTCCGCAAGCTGGCCGAGCACTACACGGTGGCGGTGGTCAGCGGACGAGACCTTGAGGATGTCCGGAATATGGTCGGCATCAGCGATATCGTTTATGCCGGCAGTCACGGATTCGATATCGCGGGGCCGGGAGGCGAATACCGGGAGCGGGAAATGGGCGAGCGTTTTCTCCCCGCACTCGATCGGGCACAACGCGCGCTTGACGAAAGTATACGGAAATTCGAAGGGGCCCGGGTCGAGCGCAAGCGCTTCGCCATCGCCGTTCACTACCGGAATATGGATGATTCCCTCGTGAACGATCTCGAAGCTCTCGTGGACAAGGTGCTGAGCGATGAGAAGGATTTGCGGAAATCGACCGGTAAAAAGATATTTGAGCTGGTGCCGAATGTTGAATGGAACAAAGGGAAAGCCATACTTTCCTTGCTCGATACCCTGTATGTCGATGGAACAAAGACCGTTCCCTTATTCATCGGGGATGATACCACCGATGAAGACGGTTTCCGGGCGATCAAGGATCGGGGGGTGAGCGTGGTGGTGGGAACGGACGGTCGCGAATCGGCGGCACGCTATTCGCTTCGCGATACGGACGAGGTTGCCGAGTTCCTAAAGGAATTGCATGAACTGGAGGAAACAGGCAAGCTGGCCGACGTATGGACCCTGGAATACGAAGATTTCGATCCGGAAGAAGAAGGTCTGCGCGAGGCGCTGTGCACCCTGGGCAACGGTTACTTTGCCACCCGGGGCGCCGCAGCCGAATCCAGTGCCGACGGGATTCATTATCCCGGAACATACATCGCCGGTTGCTTCAACCGCCTGAAGACTGAGATTGCCGGCCATGTACTGGAAAACGAAAGTATGGTCAACGTACCCAACTGGCTGCCCCTCGAATTCCGGGCCGAAAACGGCAACTGGTTCAATATCGAACAGGTTGAACTGGATGAATACAAAGCCCAGTTGGATCTGCGCAGGGGTATGCTCAGCCGGTTTATTCGTTTCACAGACGACCAGGGGCGGAGGACCCGGATCTTTCAGCGGCGTTTCGTCCATATGGCCGACCCGCATCTGGCCGGACTGGATGCCACCCTGACCGCCGAGAACTGGTCGGGGGAAATGGAAGTCCGCACCACCCTGGACGGGCGCGTAACGAATAGCGGCGTCGGACGTTATGGCCAGTTGAACAGCCATCACCTGGAGCCGGTTGAGGAGCAGAACGTCGACGGCGACACGATTTACTTGCAGGTACAGACGTCGCAATCCAGAATCGACATCTCCGAGGCAGCCCGCACGCGTGTTTTTCAGGATGGACAATTGCTCGATATTCAGCGGTCTCTGCTCAACGAACCCGGATATATCGGACAAACGTTTTCTGTATCCTTGCAGCAGGGCAAGCCGCTCACCATCGAGAAGATCGTTTCGCTTTACACCTCGAAGGACTGTGCCGTTTCGGAAAGCGGCCTGGAAGCAAAAAAGAAGGTTTCACGTGCCGGGGATTTCGATATCCTGCTGCGTCGCCACGTATTGAGCTGGGATCACCTCTGGCGGCGGTGCAGCATCAACATCGAAAACAGTCAGCGAACGGCGCTCGTGCTGAAGCTGCATATCTTCCACCTGCTGCAGACAGCATCTCCGGATACCATCGACCTTGACGTCGGCATTCCTTGCCGTGGCCTTCATGGCGAGGCATATCGAGGGCACATACTCTGGGATGAAATTTTTATCTTCCCGTTCCTGAACCTGCGGATTCCCGATATTACCCGGGCGCTGCTGAGATACCGGTATCGCCGTCTGCCGGAGGCGCGGTGGGCAGCCGAACAGGCGGGATTCAGAGGAGCCATGTATCCCTGGCAGAGTGGCAGCGATGGCCGCGAAGAAAGCCAGAGGCTCCACCTGAATCCGATGTCGGGGAGGTGGATACCGGATAACTCCCACCTCCAGCGCCATATCAATTGTACGATTGCCTATAATGTGTGGATGTATTACCAGGCGACGTATGATGTCGATTTCCTCTGTTTCTACGGCGCGGAGATGATCTTCGATATCGCCCGTTTCTGGGCCAGCGTGGCCACTTACGACCGCTCCATCGATAAATATGAGATCCACGGCGTCATGGGCCCGGATGAATATCACGAGGCTTACCCCGATGCCGAAGCATCGGGCCTGAGCAATAATACTTACACCAATATTATGGTAGTATGGACTTTATGCCGGGCGCTTGAGATTATGGAGATCCTGCCGGATGACCGCCGGGAAGCGCTTTCCGAACGGCTGGATCTTAAGAGAGAGGAGGTCCAGCGATGGGATGAAATCAGCCGAAAAATGAAAATCCCGTTTCACGGAGAGGGCATCATCAGCCAGTTTGAAGGCTATGGAGACCTGGAGGAATTTGACTGGGAAGGCTACCGGGAGAAATACGGTGATATCCAGAGGCTGGACCGGATCCTGGAAGCCGAGGGCGACAGCCCCAACCGGTATAAGGTTTCCAAACAGGCCGACCTGCTCATGCTGTTCTATCTGCTTTCCGCCGATGAATTAAAGGAGTTGTTCGAACGCCTCGGCTACTCTTTTGAGAAAGATACAATACCAAAGAACGTAGACTACTACATTAAACGGACAGCCCACGGATCAACTTTGAGCCGGGTGGTGCATTCCTGGGTGCTGGCCCGATCCCAGCGTGAGCTTTCCTGGCACCTGTTCAAGGAGGCGCTGGAGAGCGATATTTCGGATATCCAGGGCGGTACCACCAAGGAGGGAATCCATCTGGGTGCGATGGCCGGCACGGTGGACCTCATTCAGCGGTGCTATACGGGGATTGAGACGCGGGGGGACATGCTGAAACTCGATTCGTATCTGCCCAACGATCTCAAACACTTGAGTTTTGATATCCTCTACCGCCTGCATAAACTCAATATATCGATCAGCAAAGAGCGCGTGGAAATAACGTCGCTGCCTCGAAACGCGGCTCCGATTACGCTGGCATTCAAGGATAACATCTTTCAACTCAAACCCGGGGAAAGTACGCAGTTTGAGGTGTGAGGAGCTTCGTTACGGTAGAGATTGAAGCTCTCATTGCAGGTATTTATTATAACTGTCATTGCGAGTCCGCCCA
>CAZDMY010000234.1:0-4327 GCA_964506405.1 uncultured Dehalococcoidia bacterium
CCGAACCAAATCCGGCAACTGAGCACCGGCATCGAGCTTGATGACGGGCCAACGTGGCCTGCGAGTGTGAAACCGGTGAAAAACAAGCTTCCCTTCAACTATAGCATTGTCATTCATGAGGGAAGAAACCGGCAGGTAAGGCGAATGTTCGCATCAGTCGGGCATTCCGTTCAAGCATTGAAACGCATTCGAGTAGGAACCCTTCGCCTGGGCAATCTCAAAGAAGGTGCTGTTCGGGAGGTTTCGAGCACAGAAATCGAGGAACTGCTTCAAACTGCGAGATAGGTGTGTAGAACGATTTTTACCCTAATGTGCAAAGGGTATCTAAGCACGGCTTGAAAACTTCCCGTTGCTCTGGATCACGAGCGAGGGTATAATCAAGCAGAAGGAACATCAAATAGCGACAATGAAGAGAATAGGAGTCCTGACGAGTGGTGGTGATGCGCCCGGAATGAATGCGTGTATACGGGCCATCGTCCGCACCGGAGCCAGCCGGGGCATCGAAGTAATTGGTATCCGTCGCGGATATATGGGTTTGCTGGAAGACGATATGTTTCGGCTGGGCCCGCGCGATGTGGGGCATGTGCTGGAACGTGGAGGGACCTTTCTCGATAGTTCCCGTTGCGAAGAGATGAAAACCCCGCAGGGCCCGGAAAAGGCTGTCAGTATTCTGGAGAAAAACAGCATTGAAGGGTTGGCCGTTATTGGTGGCGACGGCTCATTTCGTGGTGCCGATGCCATTGCGAAAGCCGGGGAAATCAAGGTTATGGGAATTCCCGGCACGATCGATAACGATATCTACGGGACAGATTACACTATCGGATTCGATACCGCTGTGAACACGGCGTTGGAATCTATTGATAAGATCCGGGATACGGCCGAATCGCATGACCGCCTTTTTTTTGTTGAGGTTATGGGAAGGAGCCGGGGTTTTATCGCTTTGGCTGTAGGCATTGCGGGTGGTGCCGAGGAAATCCTGATCCCTGAATCTGAGACGGATCTAATGCAATTAGCAGAAAAGCTCAAAAAGGCTTTCGACGAGGGTAAAACCAGCGGCCTGGTGATCGTTGCCGAAGGTGATATGCCCGGCGGAGCAAAGGCCATTGCTGAAAAAACGGGCTGGCTTATTGGCAGGGAATACCGGGTCGTCTCACTGGGGCATGTGCAGAGAGGCGGTTCTCCCACTGCAAACGACCGAATACTCGCAAGTCAACTGGGTGTGGCTGCGGTAAATGGTCTGGCCGAAGGAATCGAGGGGTGTATGGTCGGTAAGATCGGGTGTGGGATTCAGTACACTCCCCTGGAACAGAGTTGGACAACTCTCAAGGAGCTTGATGCCAGTATGCTGGAAATGCTTAGAATACTTGCCACCTGAAGGCCCCTGTTAGCGATGGGAGTTTCGTGAATTCGTCTGATGAGCAACACCAGGAAAATCCTGATCGGCATCGGTGCATTAGTTGTTGTGGTGATTATTGCTGCAGGTTCGAGCGTTTATCTGATGACTCGATCGACGGAGATTGAAGAAGAGATGAGGCCGGTCGATCCGGGGGACGAGGACGTTCGTAGCCTGGATCGGAAACTGGCCGAACTTGAAAATGAAATTAGAGCCCTGGCAGAAGAAGGCCGGACTGGAGAAGTGTTCCTGGTTCTCTCTGAAGCCGAGGTAAGTATCCTGTTAACCGAAATGATGAAAGATGCCATGGCAGAATCGCCCCAGCGTTTTTCCGAAGGGAAAATCCTCAATACCAGGGTGAATCTGGATAATGAGTACATCCAAGCCTTGGTCGAGATGGAAGTGTACGGAGTTCCGATCCATGCCGGGGCTCGTGTGCAGGCGGTGGTGAATGAAACGGGTTTTAGCCTGGAACTGCAAAGCATCCAGTTAGGCCAGTTCCCCTTCGCCGGTTATATTGAAGGCCGGATTAAGCAGACGTTTGATGAATCCCTCACGGATATCGGGTTTTCCGATCTTCATGTCGATCTGGATCACAACCTTCCGGTTGAATTGATTGATATCACCATTAGAGAAAAGGAAATGGTTGTGACAGGGCGGGTGGCGTAAGGATTATGCTGGCAATTACCTGCTATGGAGGAGTGGCCGAAGTCGGCGGGAACAAGGTTCTCGTCGAAGACGGCGATACGAGGTTTTTCTTCGATTTCGGTTTTCCGTTTAAAAAACGCTCCGGTTTTTTTGAAGAATTCCTCAGTCCGCGTCCCGGTGCCGGCCTGTTGGATTTGCTGGAGACCGGATTGCTGCCTCCACTTAAAGGAGTCCTTCGGGAAGACCTGGCAAAGAAAAGTCTCTGGGATAAATTTCAGTCTTCACCTTTGTATCGCGAGCTGAGTATCGATGGCATCCTTTTAACCCATGCGCATGTGGACCATAGTGGCTATATATCCTTCCTTCGAGATGATATTCCTATTTTTTCGACGGTGATGACCGCCTTTATCTCAAAAGCAATGCAGGATAGCGTCCCGCCCAACTTTGAAAAGGAAGTCTGTTATTTGCTTCCCAAAGGTGCAAAAGCCGGCTATTTGCGTTCTGCAGGGACTTATAAGCCGCGTCCGTTTGCCTTTCTGGATCGACAGGCGCTTGGCGACGAAGCGCAGGATTTCTGGTATTCATCACCCCGAAGAAAAAAACCGCTCAGCAGCGAAACCTACTCATGTGCACCCCAAAGGATAGGCAAACTACCGCTGAAATTCTTTCCGGTGGACCATTCCATTCCCGGGGCGGCCGCCTTTGCAGTCAGAACGTCGGTGGGCTGGCTGGGCTACACGGGAGATCTGAGGTTCCATGGCCGGGCAGGTGAGCAGACCCAGCGATTTGTCAATGAAATGAACAAGATGCGTCCCCATATTCTCATATGCGAAGGGACACGGCTGCATGAAAGCCGAGGGGCCAGCGAGGAGGAGGCTTACCGAAACTGCCTCAGAGCCGTCAAGTTAGCCGATGGTTTTGTAGTCGCGGATTTCGGAGCGCGGAATGTGGAACGCCTGGTCGCTTTCTACCATATCGCCATCGAAACCGGACGCAAACTGGTGATCATGGGCAAAGACGCCTACTTGCTGGATGCGATGCATCTGGCTTCTCCGAATGTGCCTAATATCGGGGAAATACCTGAGATTCTTATTTTCAAGGATTTCAAATCAAAACGCCCTTATTGGGAAGCAGAGATACACCGCCATTACCAGTCGAAAGTCATCTCCGCTCCAGAGATCCGGGAAAGGGCGCAATCTTTCATTCTCTGTATGAGTTACTGGGATGCCACGGATCTTATCGATATCTGCCCCCACGGCGGGACTTACCTTTATTCTTCAAGCGAGGTGTTCGATGAGGAAGGAGCCATGGACATGCGTCGTCTGGCCAACTGGATCGAGCACTTTGGTATGAAGGGAATCGGGCTGCCCCGTGAAAACCTCAACTGGGAAATCCCTGAAAACGAGAAGGGATATCATTCTTCCGGCCACGCCTGTGGGGAGGACCTCCTGGACCTGGTACGCCGGATCAATCCAAAGATACTGATTCCGATTCACACCGAAGACCCCGGATACTTTGTTGAAAACCTCGCAGATACCCAAATCCGGGTCCAGCTTCCGGTTGAGGGCCAGCCGATGAACTTTGGCTAGCTGCTCATTTACGGGTGTGACAGAACAAACGGTTTAGTTTGTTTTTCTATCTATCGCTGCGGCTAACGGGCCACTTGTTATAACTCGATGTTCACAAAAATTACGGATGTTTGGTAATTGCTACGATGGTGATTTGATCTTTAGACGGTCCATAGTACCAGAAAACTCGGTATGCTGCTGGAGTTTTTTGCTCAGCATAGGCAACGTACACCTTTTCATTATTTGGACCTTTTAGGCTTGTAAATTCGTGAGTTTGAAGGCTATTGTGACGAGGATTGGAAGAAAGGAATTGGATGGTTTTCTTTACTGCTTTGTATCGCTTTTTTTGTGACGCATCTGATTTAATGCGATTGAATTCCTCTTTGCTTTGATTGGTCCAGAATATTTCAAACAAAGGTAAATCCTAGAGATCGTCCATGTCAATTTTACTCACTTTGCCTTCGGCTGCATCTTTGAGCCCACCATAGACTGATTCAAGTGCTTCTCTGTTTTGATAGAGCCATACTTCAGAAGCCGGAATACTGACATGAGGATCTAGTATGATTTGGCCGACTTCATTACAGTAAATATGATATGTTACGCCGTCTGCGATAGGTGCTTTTGACAGGACTATCCTTTTTTTTGCATCCGGTTTTACATCCACAGCTACTTCACGGAAGTTATCATTTTTGATAATTTGTTTCATTATGGTGATATT
>CAZDMY010000235.1:0-4324 GCA_964506405.1 uncultured Dehalococcoidia bacterium
GGCCTTGTAGCGGGTAAGAATAGGAGAAGACTCGGAAATGAATTCATTGAAGATCCTGTTCAGTTCGTTCCCCTGAGCCTGGATCCTTCGCATGAACTGCTTTTCCCATTCCTCGAAGCTCATTTATTTGGTTTTCTTCTTCGCTACGGATTTCTTGACAGAAGTTGTCCTGACGTTTTCTGTCCTGACGGTCTCCGCCTTTTTCGGTGCCGGCTTTCTCTCGATCCGCTGCACAACATTGGTAACCGAGAGCGGATTGACTCCCCAGGTGCCATAGGTAGCTGTTTTGTATGGAGCAGCTTCACAGATCACATTGGCAACAACGACAACCCGGTCCTTCAGTCCTCCGATATCCAGCGAGACTTCAACTAAGAACCTCCTGGCCACCGAGCTGGTCGTTGTGGAGGAGGTCACCTTCCAATCCTCCAGGGTGATATCGGAAAACAGCGTCTTGATATGCTTATCCGATTTCTTTTCCTTCCAGGACAGCTGGGAATGCTCGAACATCTTTTCACAATCCCCGGCCTTCCAGGCCTCCATAAAAGCGGTGAGTACTTCCTGATTCTTTTCCATGATTACATAGTAAATGGTTCGTTTGGTGCAGACTGCTGCTGCTCGCTGCGGATCCTCTCGATCTCTTCCTGCGAATCCCTGGTAAAGGGAGAAAGCGATGCTCCGGACTCCTGGGAGAGGACCGGCTTTCCACCGGTGGCGGTCACCAGGGTATCGATCGCCTCGGCCAAATCATCGGGCAGCTGGTCTGTGAATTCGACATTGATATTGTCGCTATCCAAAGTGCCGGCAAATTTCACATTCGTATAACCGGTAATGCCGGCAGCCACAACAGAGATACAGCGGTTAAGAGCGTCGTAGAAGATCTCTCCTTTTTCCTCGCTTTTGATCATTGCATCCATGAACATCAGCCGCAGGGCCACCCCGGAGGTGGTCCCCAGGCCCTTGACATTGTTGAATGAGAGATCCGGTGTAGAGGTCATTGAGAAGATCCCGTCCCATACAGTGTCCAACTCTAATTTGATGGACTGGGGGGTATCGTCCCAGGTAGCATACTCAGCATCCCCGTGGGAGATTCTCCCTTCGGTATCCTGCTTCATCTCGAACTCGATCATTTTCCCCACCTCTTCCTTGCTGGGCGCTTTATTTACCTTACCAAACAACTTCAAAAGTGGCTCAGCGAAGTAATCGTTCGTATCGGCCAGGCGGGAGACACGGTTCTCGAAGTCATCGATCATTGTGGAGATCTCCTCCCACTCAGGCTGATCCTGCTCGACATATACCACCGGGATCTTACCGAAAAGGTTCTTTTCCATCTTTTTATTCCCCCAGGATCCTGACTCAGCCTCATAGGTAATGATCTGATCTTTTGTGTAGACCTTCGCCTTCTCAATAACATGGCCCTCGATGTTGGTGACCTGGTACTTCCGGATAAATGCATCCATGTCACCGAAATCATTGAAATGCGGATAGAACTCGCCGCTCTCATTGTCCAGTAGCATGCAGCGAAGTTTAAGCTCTTTTGTCCTGGTGGGATCCTCACCATCGCGGACCGGCTGAGGATAGAACAGCAGGGCAGCCTTGGTCTCGATCATGCAGGTGCGGGCCAGGCTTTTAAGCTTGCCCTGCATCTTCAGGCCCTTGGTCCATACATCATCAAACGCTTTAATGGTCTCGTCATTCTCATCCGATGATACATGCATCTTACCTCCGAAAAGGAAATGGGTGGCTATGCGAACGATCTTCTTTGGAAAGGGAAAGACGAGCTTTGCGACATATACAGTTTTTTGCTCCCCGGTGGGAGTGCCGTCCTCCTTCAGCACCTTGTAGGTTTTGTTCTCCCTCATCCCCACCGACTTGATCCGGCGGGTGCGCTCTCCTTCAAACTCATCCCGGTACTCTTCAGGGAAACGGTCGTTCTCCTTGGTATCGACACTGAGAACAGAGATCAGCTTCTGTGGATCTGCGGAATGCTTGTCAAGGATCTCTTTTATGGAAGGCATTTGTTTACTTTAAAATATAACAGGTTAAAAGAAGCCCATAGCGGATTTTGGGAGGCTGTCCACATCCCTGCCGGGCTCAATGAATTCAAAGTATTCTCGCATGATCAGAGCATCTAAAAAATCCGGGGACCGGCCGATCAGCTCACGGATGTTATCCTTGGGCACCAGGCCCACTTTCCTATTGTTATCAAATCGTGCCATCTTCAGCTGCTCAACCTCTTCGATGATCTGGTCCTTGAAATCTTCAACCGCAATAAATATCTCCCCGTCATTGATACTGTCCGCCAGGCGGAACCCGCACTGACTTTTCAGCATGTCAAAGTTTTCTCTGAATATGGCAGCGTCATCTTCTTTTTTTGTGTCGACCACCGGCTTGCGATTGGCGATAAAACCACGGCACCCCGGGAGCATGTCCACCAGACCGCCGCCAAGGCCCTGTTCGTCGATAATGATATTCGACATAGGAATGCCATGGTGGGCTTTCAATTTCACAATCACGTCCCTCACATACGTCAGATCGCTTATCGGGATTACCTTGATAGCGACCACCCGCCAGCCGTCCCAGATCATGATAACCGTCTTATCCCTCCCATAGCGGGCCACATCAACTGTCATATATTTATGGCCGGCCTTCGCATGGTTATTGGTCCACATATCCAGGATCTTGTCAAATTCGACAAGCTTCAGGGGATCGTCATCATAGCGCCAGTCTCCGAATTTAAGCCGCATACGCTCCGCCTTGGGCAATCGGTCCAGTGCTTCGAAGTATTCCCTGGAGAGATATTTGTTGTCTTTTGGAAGAGACTTGATGAACTTCCGGTGGGGTGGTAGCTTGCCCTCCTCGCTGGGGATGAAAAACTCACGGTAAGCATATCCCTTGTTTGGGTTGCAGGTCAGAAGCAGCTTACGCTTCAGGCCGTACTTCTCATTTTTCCACCTGCCTACAGATACTGCCAGGTTCACAATCGCTTTGCTGGCGATCTCTCCTGCTTCCTCGATCCATCCACGGGTGAACTGCATAGATCCGAAGCGATGGAAGTCCGGATCCGATGGCAGCTCTTTACAATCGAGGTAATAAACCCGGGAGTCGTTATAGCAACGGAAGAAATTATCCTTCCCATTGAATCGGATATAGTCCCGGTGATCGATACCCCAATGATCAAATACCTCGTAGATGGATGTGGTGGTGAACTTTGTCAGGTCATTAAGGTTGTGGCGGGCAATGAAATATTGGGTGCCGGGATATGTGAGAGCGTCCGAAAAGATAAGATTGCAGCCCAGATAGGATTTGGCCCCACCCTTTGCTCCGCCGTAAAGGATCTCCTCCACAACCGGATCATCAACCCAGTAACGGGCGGCCTCATATTGCTTGGGCTGCAGCTTACTCGTCAGCTCGATCGTCTGCATCAAATTGGAGCCTTACACCGGTAATGGGTGGATTGAAAGTGAGTTCGGATTTTTGGGGGGAGTCGAGGCCAAGCAGTTTAGATATCCGCTCAGTAGTCCATGATTTGCCCTGCAGTTTCAGTTCAATCTCACCTTTCTCGTTCTGTTTGATGGATTCGATAGCCCTGATCTGCTGGTCGGTTAACTTATCGAAAGACTTAAAGCGGACAGCGTGGCCGTCAAACTCCACATAATCGGTGATCTTGGAATCAATTATCGCTTCCAGAACATAGAGTACTTTTTCACGAGGGATATCGAAGGTTCTCATCAGCTTAGCCCTGAGATTTTCGATTCTTGCGGAAATCTTGGGATGGTCCATCATCTGCTTTGCACATCGATTCACAGTGGCGGCTTTCATTCTTTCGGTCGAATACACCCGTCTGTAGGCTTCAGTTGCATTACCGGTATCCATGTACTCCTGGCAAAACTTCTCCTGCTTCAAGGTGAGGCCACGTTGCTGTGGCTTCCTTTTCGTCCTTTTCTTCGCCGGCTTTTTCTGAGTGGATTTTCCCTTCATATCTTAAAATATAATTTACCCTATAGGTGTCATTTTATCATGAATCGCCGGAAAATAGTGGCTTATAGAGGGTCTTTTTTGCGTTCCGCCTGTTAATCTTACGAATAGTAACGGGGGATTTTTTTAAATTCAACCTCTTAGCCATGCATTCAACAGACTTGTAATTCCTTCCCAGGTACCCTGCTATTTTGATTGTTTCCATGCAGGGATATTCAGCCTTTAGGTATTCGATCTCCGGTCCGGTCCACTTCCTTCTGTTTGAATGAGGATTTTTTATCCGCCACATCATTTTTCTTTTCACCCGGTTGAATACGTTGCAAACGGTCGTATAGCTTTCAGGGCCCGG
>CAZDMY010000236.1:0-4304 GCA_964506405.1 uncultured Dehalococcoidia bacterium
ACCACCACACCGGATCTCGATGCGGAGTTCCCTGCCCTGGCGGCCAGGCAGATCGGTTGGTCTCAGACCGCGCTCCTTTGCGGACACGAGATGAACGTCCCCGGAAGCCTGCCGAAATGCATTCGGATTCTAATTCTGTATAACACAGAAAAAAGCGCATCTGAGATCAGGCACATTTATACCAATGGTGCGGAAGTGCTGCGGGTTGATATCACTTCATGACTAAGGCGGATAAAACATGCTTGCAGTAATGCGTAAAGACGCAACCGAACAGGAAATCAAGGGATTACTGGCGTTATTGACCCGGGAGGGAATGACCGGTCACGTTTCCGAGGGTGTCGACCACACCGTCATCGGTGTGGTGGGGCAGACCTACCCGGAACTCCGGGACAAGATAGAGGTACTCCCCGGCGTTGACGAGGTTATCCCCATAAGTAAACCTTATAAACTTTCCAGCCGCGAGTTCCATCCGGCATCAACACTTATCGAGGTGGGCAATGTTATAATAGGCGGCGATCAGTTGACTATTATGGCCGGGCCCTGTGCTGTGGAATCCGAAGACCAGCTTATCTCCACCGCCCTTGCGGTGAAGGAAGCCGGGGCAAATATCCTCCGCGGAGGCGCGTTCAAGCCCAGTACATCTCCTTATTCGTTCCGGGGACTTGGAGAGGAGGGCCTCAGGCTTTTGGCAACCGCACGTCAAGAGACCGGGCTGCCGGTCGTTACCGAGGTCATGACCCCGCAGGATGTAGAAATGGTGGCTCGATACGCAGATATTCTGCAGATCGGCACGCGTAACATGCAGAATTTTATGTTGCTCGATGAGGTGGGTGCATCACAAAAACCGGTGATGGTCAAACGCGGCATGTCCGCAACCATCCAGGAATGGCTTCTTTCCGCCGAATATATCGTTTCACGCGGAAATCGAAACGTTATCTTATGCGAACGCGGCATCCGCACCTTTGAAACCTATACTCGAAACACGATGGATGTCAGCGCCATACCCATCATCAAGAAGGTCAGTCACCTCCCGATTATCGCCGACCCCAGTCACGGTACCGGCAAATGGTATCTGGTCACCCCGCTGTCCCTGGCTTCAGTGGCGGCAGGTGCGGACGGCATCATGGTAGAGGTCCACCCGAATCCTGATAAAGCGCTCAAAGACGGCCCTCAGTCCCTGAGTTTCGAGCATTTCAGGGAACTTACCGCCCAGTTGAAAGCAGTGGCAGCCTCGGTTGGCAGAAAGGTAGAATAGCAGCGAATGCCCAGAGGAGTGAAAGACGAGCTGGGCCAAAAGGAACTGGTCTTTGGCCCGGCTGGAATCCCTCACGGTTCCTCAGCATTGACAACCCAGAGCGGCGTTGTAAGGGTCCATCAACTCGGGCTGGGTTGCATGGAGGTTGAGTTCATAAAGGGGGTGTGGATGAATCACAAAACCGCACTGGCGGTCGGCGAGGTTGCCAGTAAACGCCGCATCCAACTCACCGCGCACGGACCGTATTTCGTGAACCTGAACTCAAAAGAGGAAGAGAAAATCCTGGCCAGTAAGAACAGGATTCTTCAAACCGCACGTACGGCCCATACATTCGGAGGGCAGAATATCACCTTTCATGCCGCGTTTTACATGAAGATGGCTCCCGAGCAAGTTTACGATACAGTCAAGCGGTACCTGTACGAAATTATTGAACAACTCGATCAAGAGAAGATACCGGTTAAACTCCGGCCCGAAACGATGGGAAAACCAAGCCAGTTCGGTACATTGAATGAAATCCTGCGGCTGAGTGCCGAAATCGAGGGAATTGCGCCGTGTATCGATTTTGCGCACCTTCATGCGCGGACCGGAAAGTTCAATACCTACCAGGAATTTTCCCAGGTGCTGGATCAGGTGGGCGAGAAACTGGGGCGGCAAGCTCTGGATGATCTGCATCTGCACGTATCCGGCATCAATTACGGCGAAAAAGGGGAGCGGAATCATCTTAATTTGAAGGAATCGGATTTTCAGTACATCGAACTCCTCCAGGCACTCAAGGACCATGATGCCAAAGGGATCGTTATCTGTGAAAGTCCGAACCTGGAAGAGGATGCGCTCATGCTTCAAGGAATCTACAGGACATCCGGATGAAGATATTGGGAATCATCGAGAGTACGCATATATGACAACAACCGATTTATCCGTGCAACTGGCTCCGGATAACAAACAGGGGCTCCTCCTGGCCAATCCGGTGATAGCGGCTTCTGGAACTTTCGGATACGGTACCGAATATGCCGATGTCATCGATACCCGGCAACTGGGGGCGATTGTGTCCAAGGGAATTACGCTTAAGCCACAATCAGGCAATCCGCAGCCGCGGCTGGCCGAAACCCCATGCGGGATGCTCAATTCCATTGGATTGGAGAATATCGGCATTGAAGCCGTCATTCGGGAAAAAGCATCCCTGTGGTCTCAGTGGCAGGTGCCTGTAATCATTAATATCGCCGGTGAAAGTATCGAGGAATACGCACAGTTGGCGGAATTGCTCGATGGCATAGACGGCATCAGCGGGATCGAAGTAAATATCAGTTGTCCAAACGTGGAGAACGGCGGGATGGAATTTGGCGTTAATACCAAAACCGTTTCTTCAGTCACCTTAGCGGTACGGTCAAAAACCAGCTTACCACTTATTGTAAAACTGACCCCTAACATTACCGATATAACCGAAATTGCCCGTGCAGCAGCCGAAGCCGGAGCCGATTGCCTGACCGTGGCAAACACTTATAAAGGAATGGCGATCGACACACAAAAACGCCGTCCGATTCTGGGCAACAAAAGCGGCGGCCTGTCGGGTCCGGCTGTCAGACCCCTCTCGCTCTACCTTGTATATAAGGTTTTCCTCGCCGTAAATATCCCGATCATCGGATGCGGGGGAATCATGACCGCGAATGATGCCCTGGAATTCATCATGGCCGGCGCTCACGCGGTACAGGTAGGTACGGCCACATTTGCCAACCCGAGTGCAATGCTCGATATCGTCGAGGGGATTGGCCAATTCATCCGGATGGAGAACCTCCCTTACCAGAAGCTTATTGGTGCAGCCCATGACCAATAGACTGGGACACATAGCGCCCGCCGTGTTTTCCAAAGCATCGGAGCGGTTCCTGGACCTTCTCTTTCCCAGTAAGTGCATCGGATGTGGTAGTGAAGGTGAGGTGATCTGTTCTTCATGCGCTGATACATTTATACCGGTTAAGCGCCCGTACTGCGAGAAATGCGGACTTCCGCTGAAAACCGAGGTCACATGCCCCAAATGCAGGAAGTGGCCCCTGAAGATCGAACGGATTCGATCCGTTTTCATTTACGAGGGATTGGCGCGTGACGCCGTCCATGCTTTCAAGTATAATAATCTGAAGTTGCTGGCGAAACCCTTAGCCCGGTTGATGGCAGATTATCTGAATGCCGAACCGATATCGGCGGATGTGCTGGTACCGGTTCCAATTCACCCCAGGCGAATGCGGCAGCGGGGATACAACCAGGCCGAATTACTGGCAACGGAATTGAGTAAGATATTGGAGATACCGGTTTGGAGCAAGACCCTTGTGCGTATATCGAATACGCCTTCCCAGATATCCCTCAAAGCGGAGCAGCGCCGCAGGAACGTATCAAATGCGTTCAAGTGCCGCGATCAAGGCATGGAAGGCCGGAGGGTGTTGCTGATCGACGATGTGTGCACCACCGGTGCTACGCTGAACGCGTGCGCGGTAGCACTTTACAAAACAAGAGCCGCCTCAGTGCGAGGATTAACGCTGACCAGAGAATGAAAATCTTAGGAGGATGGAATGGACCTGGTAATAAAGGGTAAGAATATCGATGTTCCTGATAATGCAAAGGAGTATATTCGGAAAAAGGCTCAGAAGTTCGACCGTCGGCTGGAGAGCATCTCCAAGGCCAAAGTCGAAGTTTCCGAGGAGGATACCAGGTCTAAGGAAAACCGGTATGTGGTGGAGGTCACCGTTGACGCCCAGGGAACGTATCTGAGAGGCGAGGAGCGCGGTCCGGATATCTTTTCAGCAGTGGATGCGGTTTCTACTGTAATGGAAAAGCAAATCCGGCGCTACAAAGACAGGCGAAGGGGACAGAAGCGCTCACGAGCCAAAATATCACAGGTCACTCCAGCGGCGGTTGAATCTGAAGCGGAAGAGCTTGAAACCGGTGCGGAGGAGGGTAAGCTGATCAAGTTTAAGAAATTCCCGGTAGAACCCATGTCCGCAGATGAAGCCATCGATCGCATGGAGTTGCTGGGGCACACTTTTTACCTGTTCTTTAATGC
>CAZDMY010000237.1:0-4287 GCA_964506405.1 uncultured Dehalococcoidia bacterium
GCATATTTGCCCTGATATCATGGTAAATTTGTTGATATCAGGGCATTTTGACCTGACATCCTTCGTGCTATTGCAATATCAGGGCAAATTCCTTTATTATTTCATCGGGCTCGATTCATCCCAGCCAAGCACATGCTTTGCACTGAAAATACAACACATGAGGGTAAAATGTCAACCGGAAAAGAAAAAACAATCCTGGATGAAGTCCGCAGAACCATAAGAATGAAAGGGTATTCCATCAGTACGGAAAAATCATATTGCGAATGGATCAGGAGATACGCTAAATACCATAATCTGAATAGAAAGAGTGATTTTGTCGATGGGGCAAAGAAGATAGAGCAGTTCCTGTCACACTTGGCCCTTCAAGAAAACGTTGCTCCCAATACTCAGAACCAGGCCATGAACGCGCTGGTGTTCCTTTATAAACATGTATTGAAAACGCCGTTGGAAGGTGAAATCAATGCCGTGAGGGCCGTTAGAAAGATCAATGTCCCTACAGTATTGACCCGAAAAGAAGTGGGCCAGATGATCGCCCATATCGACGGTACACCGCAACTGATTGTAAAACTCCTGTACGGCAGCGGGCTTCGTATCATGGAGGCGGTGAGATTGAGGGTCAAGGATATCGACTATGATATGAAACAGATAACAGTGCGATCGGGCAAAGGTGCCAGGGATCGCTATACCACTTTCGCACCCTCATTGATTCCGCTGCTGGAAAACCACCTTGTCTGGGTCAAGGCCCTTCACGGGGATGATCTGGCTGAAGGGCATGGCGAGGTGTATCTGCCGTATGCCCTGGGCCGGAAGAATCGCGGTGCGGCGAAGGACTGGAACTGGCAGTACGTGTTTCCTTCGAGAAACCTTTCTGTCGACCCGAGGTCCGGAAAGATGCGCCGGCATCACGTCGACCCCAGCGTGGTAAATAAGGCCATAAGAGCGGCAGCCCGTCGGATCGCGTTGAAAAAGCAGATCAGCGCCCATACCTTCCGCCACAGCTTTGCCACCCATCTGCTGGAGCGGGGAACCGATATCCGGACCATCCAGGCGCTCCTGGGTCATAAGGATATCTCAACAACGATGGTATACACGCACGTCCTGCAGCAGGGAGGTCATGGGGTTATGAGTCCATTGGAGGATCTTGAGTGACAAATGACAAATACCACACGACTGAAATCAAAATGGATTCCACCGGCGGAGATTTAATGCATTCCGAACGAGTCAATTACATGCCCGCTTCGTAAGCCGGCATGCAATTGCTAACGTTCTGAACAGCTGCGAAGCTTATGGAAAATCTGGCTTTGGATATACCAGGTCGCCCACTGCAGCCGAGGGCGGCCAGACAATTATTCGTTCCCCATCCTGCCATTGCATGTCGACCATCGAATGCCCCACCTGAAGCCCGGTTTCGTCAACAGCCCATACACCATAGAACGACATGAACTCAAGCTCACCCATAGCCTGCCGAACTATGTCCGAATCCACGCTATCTGCTTTCTCGATGGCCATTACCAGCGAAAGGATGGCCGCACCGGCTTCAGCGGCATGATAATCCGGCACCTCGTCCTGCCCGAATGCCTGCTCGAACAGTGCAACGAATTCATCCTGTGAGGGGCCTATCCAGTCCATACCCACCTCAGCAGCCGCATCGGCCGAATATGTAACCCCGTATTCCCAGTGAGAAGGCCCCATAACACCATCCACTACATCTCCCAGAGCTTCGTAGAAGGTAGGCAAAGTGGCGCTGGCCAGCAACGATATTCCATCAACATTGATATCCAGGTCCGACATCTGCCGGGCAAAGAGCTGTCCATCCTCATAGTGCCCCCCGCCGAGGACAAGATCGGGATTGCTCGCTTTTAAATCGGAAAGCAACGGAGTCAGGTCCGTCACACCCTGCGGATAGGTTCGTTCGAAAACGATATCAAATCCAAGTTGCTTTGCGTATTCCTTCGCTCCTTCGAGCGTCATCCTTGCAAACTCAGAATCTTCATATGCAAGAGCCACGCGTTTGGATTGAGGATTGAGAGAGCTCACCATATCCAGCGTGCCCTCATGATAACGGGTAGCCGGCCCTATGGTTTGAACGGCGTACTCAAATCCCTGCTCGAAGATCCTGTCGCTGGCACCCCCATGATCCATATAGATCACCCCGTATCGCTCGGCAACGGGCGCTCCTGAAAGCGTCAGGCCTGAACTATAGGGAGCCATTAGAAAATCCACCTTATTGACGGTGATGAGCCGTTCGATAAGACTGGTGACGGATTCCTGTTTGGATTCGCAGTCATAGTATTTGTATTCCAGTTGGACCTTACTCCCACCAACATCAACACCGCCATGGACGTCGTTCACCCAGTTTACGATGGCCCTGGCGCCGGCAACCGCCTGAGCGCCGGCAACCGCATACTGGCCCGAAATACATGCCGGATGACCGATTGTTATCTTATCAGGCACTTGCTTTTCACCACCAGTGTCGGTATCATCCCCGCCACATGCTCCCACCAGTGGCAGGAGGCACAGGGAAAGCACCGCCATGGATATCCTTATTCCTCGCCATCTTATCATTATCTCCCTCCTTTTCGTTTCAAACAGGAATTGACCGCTTCGGTAATTTCATCTTGAGCAAATCGCATCAGCCACATAATCGGGAACGGGAACGCTGCCCATGATCACCGGGTTCTGATGGCAATCACTGCCGCCCGTTGCGATCAACCCGTGTTCCCGGGCGAATCTGGCAAAGTGTTGGATTGTTTCGGGACCGTGCCGGGAATGCCAGCACTCCACCCCGTCGATATGTTCAAGCATCTCGTTGGCTATGATTTGAGTTTGCCCGCCTGAATCATGGGTGATCTTCGCAAGAGAAGTCCCGTTGGGATCGTTCGGGTGAGCCAGGATGAGCACACCTCCGGCACCCCGTATCAAACGTGATGCTTCGGGAAGCGAAAGCGGGTATTTGGGCACATCACATTTGACCAGGTAGCGGTCGAAGGCTTCGTTGCGGGTTTTAACAATTCCCTTTTTAATCATGTAATCGGCGATATGCGGCCTTCCGAACGCGCCGTCAACCGTTGACTGTATTGCCTCCATATCCTGCGAGGTAAACGGCTCGATCCCTTCCTTGCCAAATTCGGCGTTGATGTTTTCCATGATCTGCCAGGCCCGCTTGTCTCGATGGTCGCGGATTACCTGTAGTTTGTCCAATAACTCGCGATTCTTGTGATCGAAGCAATATCCGAGAAAGTCCAGCGAAACTGACTTTCCTTCTTTGGGTTGAAAGGTTACATTAAGCTCGACTCCGGTGACATATCGGATTCCGTATTCACGAGCCAGCGAAATCGCCTTATCCTGGGCTTCTATCGAATCGTGGTCGGTGATCGATAGAAGTTCGATACCCCGCCGGCTGGCTTCCTCCATGATAGCTTCGACGGGCAAATTGCCATCCGAGCCGGTGCTGGAGTGGATATGGAGATCGATTTTCATTGCAGTTTACTGAGCAGTGAGAGATTGCTATCGTGAAACACTTGTTGCATAAGATACGGCCAGTTCGAAATATGAGCGGGCCGTATCGATAACAGCTTCTCTCTCTTCCTGGCGTATGTGTTGATCGTCCAGGCGGAAACTGACAAACTTACCCCGTATCAGAGATTCCAGAACGCAGTAGAATGGTAACAATTGGCGAATGTCATTATCTCCTGAGTGTTCAACATAAGCGTCGATCAATACCGCCGAAAGATCGGAGCGATCGTGCAGATCGATGTCCGTTACCAGTAAGGCCACATCTTTGGCCGGATCGCTGTATTCAAAGCGCTCATCGAATTCCAGGCAGTCAAGAAAGGTTACCTTATCCCCGAGGCAGATATGCTCCATGTGAAGTTCGCCGTGACAGGCAATGATACGTTGATCGCTGATTCGCTTATCTATCAGCGAGCTTTGGTTATTCAGAAAATGCTGCAGGTAAGCTCGAATTGTGACTAACTGGTCATCCGTAATGGTTCGGCCCTGGTACTTCTCCACCTGCGTGAGGTTTTCATCGACAGCCGCTGCAATCCACTCCACGCTGCCATACTTTTCCGGTTCGTAGCAAATATCAGCATGTAAATGGAAACCGGCAATCTCCGTGGCGACTTGAGCTACGATCTCGGGTGTAAGTGCGCCTGCCCGCAGGCGATTCATCATCAGGCGATCCAGTTCATCGGCAAAATCCCGAAGCACCGTAGCATTCTCCCGTGTCGAACGAGCGCCTCGCTGTCCAACAATCAACGCACCAGCCCTGGTCCCGATTCGCCC
>CAZDMY010000238.1:0-4274 GCA_964506405.1 uncultured Dehalococcoidia bacterium
TTTGCTGCAGGCAACTTCCTTTATATCGGAGCCGTTGATTTGATACCTGAGTTCAAGGAATCAAATGGCATGAAATCCGCGCACTTCCAGCATAGTCTATACTGGGTAGTTGGCATGGGATTAATGCTGTTGGTACGCGAGATAAACAATTGAAAAAAGGCATGGTTATGCAAACGAATGCGGAGCAAAGGAATGCGTGATCGGGCTAATCCGGATGACCGGACCGATCGGTTCGATGCATTCGAGGAATCGGGGCACGAATACGATGCATGGTTCGATACCGAAGGGAAAATTATCTTCGATATCGAGTGCGAATCTATCCGAAGGGTATTGCCTTATCTCCCGAGGCCCTGGCTCGAGGTTGGAGTCGGAAGCGGGCGTTTTGCTCAAATCATAGCCACAGAGTATGGAATCGATCCGTCGATCGGGCTGCTTGGCATAGCTAAAGGACGAATACCGAACATAATCCGTGCCTATGGTGAACAAATACCTCTTGTTGAACGTTCAATTGGCGGCGTTTTTCTCATAACCACACTTTGTTTTGTGAAATCACCATCAGATGTGTTGGACGAAATACACCGAATATTGCGCCCTGAAGGCAGAATTACCGTTGGAATGATCCCGTCCGATAGTAAATGGGGGAAACTTTATCAATCGAAGAAAAAAGGAGGGCACCCTGTTTACAGGCATGCCAACTTTCAGACGTATGAGCAAGTTTGTGCCGGATTAAACAGGAACGGTTTCAGGGTTGAACAGACACTATCCACGCTGTTCCAGTCCCCCGGCAGAGTCAGCAAACTGGAACAGCCACTTGAAGGTTACTGCCGTAGCGCCGGATTTGTGGTTGTGAAGGCCGGTAAATCCGGGGCAGTTGAATAACCCTGAAGAACGGAGAATCGTCAATCATGCGAAACGGTCGACAACCGAGTGAATTGAGATCGAATGGCGGGCCAGCTCGACAGAATGAGATTTCTGCCATTATGGCGTCTGGCTTACGCAAGTCGTTCGGGAAGGTTCGGGCATTAGACGGGGTCCATCTGCAAGTTGCTCACGGAACGGTGATGGCTTTATTAGGACCAAATGGTGCTGGAAAGACGACCATGGTCCGGGTGCTGACCACATTGCTTCATCCGGATGCAGGCATGGCAATGGTAAATGGTTATGATGTTGTCCGTGACGCAGGTAAAATCAGGGCTCTTTGCGGCCTGGCCGGACAATACCCGGCGGTCGATGAAATACTCACCGGACATGAGAACCTGGAAATGGTAGGCAGGCTCTATCACATGGGGGGTCGGCAGGCACGGCGGCGCGCAGATGAGCTTCTGGAACGATTTGGTCTCAGCGAAGCAGGTCACCGTAAGGTGACAACTTATTCCGGGGGAATGCGGCGACGTTTGGACCTGGCGGCCAGCATTGTGAACAATCCATCAATCCTTTTTCTGGATGAACCAACCACGGGTCTCGATCCGAGAAGCCGTTTTGCATTGTGGGCTACGATAAAGGGCCTGGTGGAAGAAGGAACGACTATACTTCTCAGCACTCAGTACCTTGAAGAAGCCGACCATCTGGCAGATGAAATAGCTGTCCTCGATTCAGGGAAAATCATTAGAGAAGGAACCGCTGAAGACCTGAAGACCTGCTGCGGGGGCGATGCCCAACTTCAGGTGAAACTGGCAGATCGCATGCAAACGCAACGTGCCAGGGAAGTGCTCAAGCGGTTTGCTGATGGGGCGGTTCTCACCGATGGCAGCAATGGAAACGTCAGCCTGCCTGTGATCGGGGGAACTTCAGTGCTGCCGGAGGTGGTACGGCAGCTTGATTCGAATGGCATCGGAATTGCCGACCTTTCCGTGCGGCAACCAAACCTGGACGATGTATTCCTGTCGTTGACCGGACGAACGACGGAACCTGAGATAGAGGAACTCCATATACTGGATGGAATTTAGGAGGATAAAACTCATGATCAAACGTCACGTCAAGCATGCATATACAGAATTCACATGGGTCGCGGAAGATACCTTAGTAATGACGTGGCGCAACCTTATCCGGTACCGAAGGCTTCCACAGCTTGTGATATTTTCCACAATTGAGCCTGTCATATTTGTGTTGCTTTTTACCTACGTTTTTGGTGGCGCGATAAATATAGGCGGACTTGACTATATCGATTACCTTGTTCCCGGGATCGTCGTTGTGGTGGTTATTTTTGGTGCCAACAATACCGGTGTAGGACTGGCCGATGATCTCTCGCGAGGGTTGGTTGACCGGTTCCGTTCTCTGCCGATGGCGCGGCCGGCTCTGTTGGCAGGGCGTACACTGGCCGATACCGTGCGTAATGTGTTCGTCCTATTGCTAACACTTGGCGTTGGTCTGGCGATCGGATTTGATTTCCACGGTTCCATCGACGGCATTGCTGCCGGCGCAGTCATCGCGCTGCTTTTCGGATTTGCCTTTTGCTGGTTTGCTGCACTTATCGGTATGGCGGTGAAAGATCCGGAAACCGCACAGGTCGCAGGATTCGTATGGGTATTACCACTGGTCTTCGCCAGTTCGATGTTTGTTGCAATTGAGACCATGCCTGGCTGGCTGCAGGCATTTGCGAAATTCAATCCCGTTACCTCCGCTGTTGACACTGTGCGAGCTTTATGGCTCGGCACGGCCCCAGGTTCAGCTCTATGGAAATGCATTGCATGGACCGGAGGAATCATCGCGGTCTGTGCTCCAATTTCAGTATATCGATACCGACACGTTCACTGATCAGCAGAACGTACGCTATATGAAGTACCTTTGCCGCAGGTGTGTCAGCTTCAACGATACAGTTTGATGGTTGGTTCGTGCTTGCGGCAGAACTAGTGACTCATCATTACCGTATCGACGAGACTGCCCTCAACAAGCATATCCAGAGACTGTTTACGGAGTGAATTATAGCCCTCGTCCGACCCGACAGCCATTTGCCAGCTATCCAAGGCGCTGACGTCTGCAAAATCGGCCATCCAGCAGATAACGTTGAGCGGGCCATATCTGACCGTAAACACCTGAAGGGTTGTTTGAGGAAACCGGGCATTGATATAATCAGTGATCTCCTTCGCCCATCGCACCACGCCTTTGCCGCGGTAGAATTCCGCAGTTCGTGATAATCTGACCATCGATGCACCTCCTGTTTTCTAATATTCCTTTATCGAATTCACCTGCTTGCCCATATGACTGATATCCATTTTGTTAATCTTATGTCTAGTAATCACGACTTTTCTCCTTAGGCAATCTGAATCGGGTTTGGTAGTTAGTTATGTATATCTACGGTATCTCGCTTAATAAGGGGCGGTCCATACACGGTATGAATATCACATAAACTAAAGTACTATTTCCATAATGCCACGGCATCCGCTGGACGGCCTGTTTTATGAATGTCAAACCTGCGGTCGTTCAATAGGCATCATATCCCCTGCTTCTTAAGCATATTGCGCCAAACGATCCACTGACAGTACGAACGAAGCATACAAGAAAAGAGGAAGACACCTATCCGGTTAACTCAGGTTTGCGCCAGCATCATCCTGGCGTACCGTCCCTAACGCCTCTTCACAGCCACATACCATGAAGATAATCGCCGTTCGCCTTGAGCCCGTGTTAAACTCAGGAGAGCCTTGTCGAATGGTTCCTGTCGAACGGCGCATTCGCACTTCGATCCGTCTTTGTGCGGGTTGCCTTGCCGGGTTTTCACCTCCCAATGAAGATAACGCCCATCTTGATTACACTTATTCAGGAAACTCCTGCCCGAGTTTTTAGATCCGAAAATGCCAATACTCCCCGTCTTTCGAATGAGGTGCGGATATGGTAACATAGCTTCACCGGGGGCGTAACAGGCACACCGGGAAAAGATTTGCCCTGCATAATGGGGATCAACCAAAAGAACTACGTTCGAGGCCAGGGGAACCGGGCGCTTGGTATTCATCGGATCAGGCCCTGGATAATCCCCATCGGTTTATCACCGGATTTTCGTAAGAATAACCTTTCTCCACTGATTCTGGTCTATGGGTTTGCCGGTGTTATCCTGCTGGGGACCCTTCTCCTCTGGCTTCCCATATCGAACGATGAGAATTCTTTCACGCCTTTCCTCGACGCCCTCTTTACCGCGACCTCTGCAGTCTGCGTGACAGGTCTGATCGTCGTCGATACCGGCACCTACTGGAGTTCATTCGGGCAGGGTGTGATACTGGGACTCATCCAAATAGGTGGTTTCGGATTTATGACCAGCGCCACCCTGCTGCTGCTGGCCCTGG
>CAZDMY010000239.1:0-4247 GCA_964506405.1 uncultured Dehalococcoidia bacterium
CTCGAAGGCGATCTGGACGAGATCATCGACGCCCTGGCCACCGCCGACCAGCCCGCAGAGGAGTAATCCGGACCGTTTAGCCATCCCCCTTTGGTAAAAGGGGATAACAGGGGATTTACCCAAAACGTTCACCGGATGTTGATTATCGGAAAGAAACCATGCCAGATGTCCCCGAATTAACCACCAACCTGACCATAGGGAATGCCATTCAGTCGGCTGCAGAAAGGCTCGAATCCGTTGGGATTGGGGACAGCAGGCTGGAAGCGGAGGTGCTGCTGGCTTACGTTACGGGCAACTCCCGCGGCACACTACTGGCAAATCCGGAAGAACATCTTTCCATCGAGGATCAGCAGCGCTTGAACGAATGTATCGCCCGCCGTTTGAATCGCGAGCCGATTGCCTACATCACCGGGCATAAGGAGTTTTTCGGGCTCGATTTTGTAGTAACACCGGATACCCTCATCCCTCGTCCGGAGACCGAGTTGCTGGTTGAAAAAGTTCTACATACCGTCTCGAAATCCACACTAGTAAGACATATTGCCGATATCGGCACCGGATGCGGGGCGATTGCGGTGGCATTGGCGGTCCATTTGCCGGGGGTGAAGGTGTGGGCGACGGATATCAGCCCGGCTGCATTAGAAGTGGCAAAGCAGAATGCTGCAAGAGCTGGGGTTTCGGATCGACTTCAGTTTGTTTGTGGGGATCTTCTCGATCCGCTCGATGAGATGTTTGACATAATAGTTGCCAACCTCCCGTATGTGAGCGATGAGGAAATGGATGAACTGCCGAGTGATGTCCGGCGATACGAGCCGCCTGGCGCTTTAGCGGGAGGCAAACAGGGGCTTGATTTCATTGAACGGTTGCTTTTTCAAGCTGTAGATCGTTTGAACGCTGGCGGAACCCTTCTTTTGGAGATCGGATATCTGCAGGGAAGTGCAGTTCGAGAGCTGGCGAATTGTCATATGCCTCAAGCGAATATCCGGATCATTCAGGATTTAAACGGAAATGACCGGGTGGTGGTGATCAGTTAACGGGTGGTTGGTTAGTTGGTTTCTTGGTTAGCTGGTTAGTTGGTTTGTATCGGAGAACTCCCTCTCCCTTGAGGTCGAAGATGCGCCGTGGCGTAGAGAGGTTAGGTGAGGGTGAAATGCACATCGGGCTGTGGTTAGATGGTTAATCGGTTAGCTGGTTATTAGGATCGCGTACTGCCTCTCCCTTGAAGTCGAAGATGCGCCGTGGCGTAGAGAGGATAAAGGTGAGGGTGAAATGCACATCGGGCTGTGGTTAGATCGTTAATCGGTTAGCTGGTTAGTTGGTTTGTATCAGAGAACTCCCTCTCCCTCGCAGGGAGAGGTTAGGTGAGGGTGAAATGCACATCAGGCTGCGGATAGTCGATAGTCAAAAGTCGAACGTCGAAAGTCAAGAGTTAAAAGGTCCCCTCTCGAGAGGGGATTCAGGGGTGTGTTGAACGGATCACAGTTCTCGGTTTTCAGTTATCGCTTCCCCCGCTCTCCGCTTCTCCGGTTCACCCTTTCCCCTTTTCCCCAGTCTTCTTTTCCCCGTTTCTCTTAACCCCGCGCTCTCTGCGCCCTGGCGAGACAAATCTGATTTGGGAATTTGGGTTTCATTTGAAATTTAGTATTTAGAATTTTTCAAACGCCCCCTGTAGCAACGCTACTTCCCCCTCTTTGCCAAAGAGGGGGACTGAGGGGGAGTTCACCCAATAAACCAAAGATTATTGAAAGGACTTTGTGTCTTGGTGTCTTTGTGGCAAAATCACCGGAGGTGAGGGGAGTCGAACCACCAAGAGCACCGAAGGGTACCCTCCAACGGTTTTGAAGACCGCGACCCTGACCGCAGAGCATTCACCTCCAGCATCAGATTTTACCTGTTAATCCCGTTTATGTCTAGAATTGGTGGCTTTTCGGTGCCAGATTCCGTAACTGATAATGGCCACGTCCCGCCCAACATATACAAGGGATGGATATATTTCGGGAATGTGTCGAATTGTGGTGGATTATCAGACATGTTTTTGGGAAATGTCTAAGGGATGCGAAATCGAAGGGAAGCTCTAGTTAATTCCACGTTTGTTTTCTTCTTTTTGGCCCGTAATAATAAGTCCAATCGTTTGCCGGAAGGCTTCCGTTATCTTAAATCTGAGACTTTGGATACCGTCATCCGAAAGAGGGCTTTATAGTTCAGTGCGGTGGTTGGATCGGATCTCGTTGATGCGCACGTCCGGGACGTCTGCTTTTACGGCGAATTGGGGCCAGCGGCGTACTGCGTCGATTATCTCGTCCAGTATTTGATTTGCCCGCGGCTTCTTGATACCGGCTATGCTCGCGAGGGCCAGCAGGTCGTTTCGTTCGAATCCGTCTCGTTTTCCGTTGATACTCATCTGGTGCCTGCTTGTCCATTCACCCCGGGGATTCCATGCATAAGAAATATCGAAGGCGGGAGATAGATGCCACTCACCGCGTCGATTCATGAGGAACGCTATGTTCTTTACATGATCATCACAATTGCGCGCCACCACGTTATAAAAGGCCCGCCGCACCTGCTGCTCGATATCTTTCCTGGAAAGTCCCAACCGCTGAATGACTTGGATAGCCTGCTCGTAGGCGTAGCTTGAGGGTTGTCTATAGTCAAAGTGGGCCAGTGCCCCAAGAGATTGCATGTGCAGTTTCCCTCCCCGTGCAGTCCGATCGAATCGCCTCGTCATGAAATGGCTGCGTCCACCTTCGTGATGAAGGCGGCAATCGGCCATCTCGATACCGGCCTCAAGGGCCATCAAGTGATAAGCATACTCGATCTTCCCAAAACCCACAGGCGTCGAGATCTCTGTGTCTCGAGTGCTGGTAATCCCGTCAAACTTCATCAGCCATGGCTCAAAGCCTTCTCCGGTATCGACCTGGCCCGATCGGAATTCATTAGTGGCCGGGTTCCATGCAAGGATCGCTTTTGCCCTGGCGCCTCCAGCCGAAGTCCCGACTCTGAGGATATCGGTGATCGTTTCGCGGTCGTCATCACCTGAGAAAACGCCACTCAGGCTCGCTCTCTCGTCGAGTATCCGGTTGGCGAGTTCGACCAGGCTTGCTACTTCAATGGTATGTTTACGCTTCGGGGGTTCAAGCGTTGCTGGTTCAAATTCAAGGGCTCCCATTCCGCGTTTGCCGACATAACAAAGGCGTTCCACCGAATGGAAACTGGCCGCCGTACGTCCCTGGGATGCAAGCCAGGCATCGATGATGGCATTACCATATTTATCCGGCAGGCAATCGGCGAGCATTCCCGGTAATCCCTTGAAGGTGTTACGCGCAAGTGCCGGGAATTCATATGGGAACTCACTCAGGGGCATCATAAGTGGGGATAGTTGAATACCGCTCCCCAGGAAGTCTGGCGAGTACTGGAAGACACCGATCTCTCTATCTTCGAGCCAGGTGACTGCACCGATGACACTGCCCCATAGAACCACTCGCGCATCATTGTTCATTGTGGTCTTCCTCGTCACCCCACACCCATGCAGGACGTTCTTGACCGGTCGGAGCAGGGCGGGCTCGCTTGCGCTCTCTTGCGTTGATGCCTACACGTTCGATTGGTCGTACCGTGGGATCAGGCAGCAGGGATTCAAGATTCTGCTGAATTCTCAAAGCCATGAGAACTCGAATGAAGGTATCCATCGAGACCCCCTGTCCTTTCTCAAGCCTGCCTATGGTTCTCAGCGAGATACCGGCTTCTCTGGCCAGTTGTTCCTGGGTTGTATTGCGGGAAAGCCGTATGCTTTCCAGTCGCCTGCAAAGGGCAGTTTCAATTTGATCGCTTGTTGCGATAGAGAAGTCAATATTATATGCCATATGTTGCTTATTAACCCCATTTATTAGTTATAAGAGGCAACATGTTGCCTTTTGCGTAGAACGTAAACGCATATCTTTCGAATTAAAACGCAACATAATGCTGAATAAACGTCATCACATCGCTTTCTCTGCAACATATTGCCGATTATACCGCATTATCGCAACGATGTGAAGAGCCTGCGAATTCAGGTATGGGTGAGATTGTATTACAAACTGTCAGGCAGGTAAAAAACCAGGGGGCGATTTTTCCGCAATTACTCGTAGATAGTAGGTAAAGGATTTCTGCGGTGTTGGCATTCGATCCTAATTTCGGGGGCAGGTCGCCGGCGAATCCACCAGGCAAATGCTGAGATAGTTAGGACGGCACCCAATGATAACCCCGCCGATGCTCAG
>CAZDMY010000240.1:0-4247 GCA_964506405.1 uncultured Dehalococcoidia bacterium
CACCTATCGATTTTACCAATACGGAAGCTGTAAGCTGGTACCAGCAGCACCTGATCAAACCGCTTCTGGAGATAGGCATCGACGTCATCAAGACCGATTTCGGGGAAGGCCTCCAGCCGGATATGCAACTAGCGGGCGGCAGCGGACATGCTTTACATAATGTATATCCGCTGCTATATGAAAAGGCTGCATATGAGGTAACGGTTCAGGTGCATGGTGAAGAGAACGCCATGATCTGGGGCAGGAGCGGATACGCCGGTTCCCAGCGCTATCCAGTCCAGTGGAGCGGGGATAACTCGGCCAGCTTCGGTTCTATGCAGGCATCTCTGCGGGGCGGCTTGTGCTACGGCCTCACCGGATTTACCTACTGGAGCCAGGATACGGGCGGATTCACCGGCGAGCCGACCGATGAAGTGGAGATTCGCTGGACCCAGCTTTCCATTTTTCAATCCCACATGCGCTATCACGGTTGCTACCCTTTCCGGGAGCCGTGGGTTTTTTCCAGAGAGGTCCAGGATATCATGAGAGAATACCTCAATTTGCGCTACCGGTTGATCCCCTATCTTTATAGTGAATCGATTGAAAGCGCTTCCCTGGGCTTGCCTTTGCTGCGAGCGATGGTGATCGATTACCAGGAGGATAGGAATACTCATCATATCGATGACCAGTTCATGTGCGGCAGCAATATCCTGGTGGCGCCGATCATGCGTGAAAACCACGAGCGCACTTTCTATTTGCCGGAAGGATTGTGGTATGATTTCTTTACCAAGCAGTGCATCGTAGGGAACCGATGGGTAACCCGCGAATATGATCTGAAGACAATTCCGGTCTGGTTGAAAGGCGGATCAATGGTTCCTTTTGGTCCGGTTGTCCAGAGTACTGGTGAACTGTCAGATCAAACCCCGCTGGAGTTGATCATCCTCCTGGATCAGAATGGGGAGGCTGAGTATCGATTTAATCAAAACAAAGACAATATTGTTGACATAACAGCAAACACGAAAGGTGAACAGGTGCTCATTGTAATAACAGGGAACATAAAGTTGGAAAAGGTCAGGGTATTTGGGCCGGAAGGGGAAATCGCTGTCGATAATATACTGGTAAATAAGTGATAGAACTTCGATTCCTGGTGATGCGACCTTATTAAAAATAGACACTATCAATCCGAGCTGGAATTCAGCCCCAAATTGTCATTCCGGCCAAGCTTGTCCTCGACTCGATCGGGGAAGCCGGCACCCAGCCCCGAAATGTCATTCCGGCCCCCGAGCCGGAATCCAGGATGGGCAGGGAACATGGATTCTGAATCGAGTTCAGAATGACAATAAAGAATGTCATACCACGCTTGATCCGGAATCCAGCCCCGAGTTGTCATTCCGGCCCCCGAGCCGGAATCCAGGGGGGGCAGGGAACGTGGATTCTGAATCGAGTTCAGAATGACACGAAAGAATGTCATGCCGGGCTTGATCCGGTATCCAGTCCCGAATTGTCATTCCGGCCTCCGAGCCGGAATCCAGGATGGGCAGGGAACGTGGATTCTGAATCGAGTTCAGAATGACACGAATAAAATGTCATACCACGCTTGATCCAGAATCCAGCCCCGAGTTGTCATTCCAGCCCCCGAGCCGGAATCCAGAGGGGTAGCAGGGAGTGGATTCCCAGATCCAGTTCTTAAAAGAGATATCATATTTGTTTGCCGTGATATTAGCTTCAACACAATTGATCATCACCTGTCTTGAGATCGACTCGCTGGATATTTATGTTGGAAAACCTTACAATTGAAAGAAATTGAATACGAGAATATACCTATGCAGGATTTCAATTATGCACCTCCTTTGGACAGACTTTTAGAATATGGGATGCCTTCCACCAGTCAAAAATGGCCAGATTACTCTGAAATCGGCATTGGCAGGGAACATATCGACGAATTGATCGGTATGCTGACAGACGAAGACTTAATTTGGGCTGATTCAGAGAGTAAAGAGGTTTGGTCGCCAGTACATGCGTGTCGAGCATTAGGACAGCTCCGGGCAACTGAAGCAATTGAACCGTTAATCCAGCAGATGCATCTCATTGATGATGAAGAGGATGACTGGATAGGTGAGGAATTCCCGAAAGTGTTTGCCATGATTGGCCCATCAGCCATAGCTCCCCTTGAAGCCTATTTGGCAGAATCTGATGATGAACTGTATTCCAAGGTATGCGCAGCCTGTAGCCTGGCAAGCATCGGAGAGGCCCACCCTGATAGTATCGAGGAGTGCCGAAGAGCGCTCACTACAGTATTGGAAGGGTTCTCCGAAAACGATCCGGAATTGAATGGATTTTTGATTAACTCTCTGGTAGATTTGAAGGCTGTCGATTCTCTGAATACCATCAGGGAAGCATATCAACAGGGATGTGTGGATTTAAGTGTGATGGGGGACCTGGAAGATGCCGAGGTGCTTCTGGGGATCAGGGAGAAACGCTCGCCTTCTGTGCCTGAATACTATTGGCCTGATAATGTCAAGAGACCTGCAACGCCAGTGACAAGAGCATCGAAAGAAGCCAAGATCGGCAGGAATGATCCATGTCCGTGCGGCAGTGGCAAGAAATATAAGAAGTGCTGTTTGAAATAGAGATGACCTTCGATACTTTCTTGGATAGCTTCTCATCTCGGTATTGAAGCTGACCGTTCATTACAGAAACCCAGGGGGGCGCTTCGCTTCGAGGTTTGTGTTCACTTTATGAAACTGGTTGCTATTAAGCTTTGCGCTTGACAAGCCGGTTGGCATGGCCAAAATTTTGTTGAAATGATAAAAAAGTTACAGACATAAAAAGCAGTCTCGTTGGGAAGCCTGCCCCTGTTTGACAGCTGAACCGCTCGGATCGGGAGGCGACCCTTATCCTGCTATGTATGGAAAACCGGAGAAAGATAAACTCGATGAACTGGTCAACAAATCGGTTGCATATTTCAGGGAGCGTGAGTCTATCCTTCTTGAGGGTCAGGTAACCTATGAATAAATGGTGCAGGATAATTCCTGCCCGGGGTTTCAGGGGTGTTCCCTGATCTTAAATTCCCCCAGTATTGGGGGATATAGGGAGTTGATCATAGATTATATTGGAGGCACGAAATATGTATTTACCATTGGGAACCTTTTCACCGGAAGTTAAAATTGGCTTCGTATCCGCATCCCGTGATTGTTTTCCACGATCGCTTTCGGAAGAGAGGAGTGCCCGCCTGCTGGCCGAAACCGAAAAACTGGGCTTATCACTTGTTGTTCCCCAAGGCGAATGCCGCATCATCGAGACCAGGGCCCACGCCGCAGAAGCAGCCACACAGCTCAATGCCGCAGAATGCGACGCAACCGTGCTCTTCCTGGGCAACTTTTCACCGGAGATCGAGGATGCCGCTTTTGTGAAGGCGTTTAGCGGGCCGGTGGCTGTGATGGCGGCTGCTGAGGAATCGGGAAGCAGCATGGCAGAAAATCGTGGCGATGCCCTCTGCGGGTTGCTTTCCGCTACACTGGCGATGAAGCGGAGGGGCCTGTTCGACAGGGTATACCTGCCACAATATCCGATTGTAACAGCAGAATCCGGGGCGAGGGAAATCGAAAGATTTATCAGAGTGATGAAGGTCATCAAGGGTATCCGGGGAGCGACGATCGGTTTGTTTGGGCCGAGACCAAGAGATTTCGAAACCTGTAACTACAATCTGGCGTCAATCACCTCTTTGGGAGTGGAAATCGAGGAATATTCGTTTTTGAACCTGGTTCAAAGGGTGCAGGGGTTTTCAGAAAAAGGTGATTTGAACGATACCGCCAAGGCGATGAAAAAGGATTTCCCTGACATTCCTGAAGATGGTTTTATTGAGCGCCTGGCTGCGTATGAAAAAGCGCTGCTTTCATTTCGGGATGAATTGAAACTTTCCGGAATGGCTACGCAGTGCTGGTCCGACCAGGAAGAAGTCCTGAAACATGTCCCTTGTTTTATCAATGCACGGCTGGCTGCTGCTGGCTTCCCCGTCGCCTGCGAAAATGATGCCTACAGCCTGATTGCCGAGTTGATGGGGCAGTACGCATCCGACCAAAGTGTGACCATTCTGGATATAAACCACAGTATTCCACGGGACTTGCACGAATCGATTAAGGATTATCCCCTTGAGGACTTAGTGGGGCTGTTCCACTGTGGCAATACCGATCCGAAGCGAATGGTCAATCCTGAAATGAAACATCAGTTAATCATGAAGCGCCTGATGGAGCAGGATGGGGCTCCGG
>CAZDMY010000241.1:0-4237 GCA_964506405.1 uncultured Dehalococcoidia bacterium
ATGATGGATATTACCAGCACCGAGACTGTGCAGGCGGCGGTTAAACTGGCTATACAGAAATTCGGTGCCATTCATATTCTCGTAAACTGCGCCGGCAGCGGTTGGGTTCAGAAAATAGTCGGCAAAAACGGCCCGCATGATCTCGATGTGTTCGTCAAGATAATTCAGTTAAATCTGGTGGGGACTTTCGATGCCGTACGCCTGGCGGCATTTGAAATGCAGAACAATCAGCCGGACGACCTTGAAGAGCGGGGTGTAATAATCAATACCGCCTCAGTGGCGGCATTCGATGGCCAGATGGGGCAGGCGGCTTATGCGGCCTCAAAAGCCGGTGTTGTGGGTTTGACGCTGGTCATTGCCCGTGATTTGGCTCGTTCCGGTATCCGATGCTGTACTATCGCTCCTGGAACGTTCGAAACTCCGCTAACCGATTTGATGGATCCTCAAGTCCGAGACACGCTTATCGAAAATACGCCGTTTCCCAAGCGTTTCGGCCGTCCGGATGAATTCGCTTTGCTGGTGCAGCAAATCGTTGAGAATTCCTTTTTAAACGGAGAGACCATCCGTCTCGATGGGGGCATACGGATGCCTCCAAGATAAGCCAGGGGTCAGAGAGGACTTTCTCCGGCTGGTACAGGGGGTTGTGCTTGTATTAAGGCTGCATGAAATGCTTGCGGCGAGAACATAAGGGGGTAGAATGCGATGAAAAGTTACCGCAAAGAATTGGTCTTCAATGTTACCGGCAGAAGAGAATTCATACTTATCACCCCGCAGGTAGAGGATGCCGTCCGGGAAAGCGGTATCCAGGAGGGTTTGTGCCTGGTCAACGCCAAACATATTACCGCCTCTGTATTTATTAATGACAACGAAAGCGGGTTGCACCAGGATTATGAGGAATGGCTCGAACAACTGGCCCCACATGAGCCTGTCGAGCGGTACAGGCATAATCGGACCGGTGAGGATAACGCGGATGCCCACCTGAAACGTCAAGTAATGGGCCGGGAAGTGGTGGTCGCCGTAACCGAGGGTAAGCTTGATTTTGGCCCCTGGGAGGAGATTTTCTATGGCGAATTCGACGGAGGCCGGAAGAAACGGGTTCTGGTTAAGATTATCGGAGATTGATTAGAGCCGAGGTGTAACCGCCCCTGTTTTTTGCCTGAAATGACGCACCATAGCTGCCCGGCCTCGGCCACAGGTCCAGCCCCGGCTGACCGGATGCGCAGGGTCCCCTCCTACACGCACAATGCTATCGCCCTTTTTTTCGATTACCATCCCGCAACGGGAAGCACAAAACCGGCAACTCGTTTTACACTGCAAGTTCCATTTCCTTCCTGGCTGGTCTGTATCCAATTACTAAACCCCCCCGATTTCAGGTGCAAACAGAACCGTTTTGGATTTCAACTCCATATACTCGGACAGTTCCTTAATGGTACCGTACTTCATTACCCCTGCCTGGCAATGTTTTACACAGGCGGGTTGAAGTCCACTTTTTACCCGTTCACGGCATAGATCGCATATATCCGTAGGTACAGGGATATAATCATAAGTCCATTTATCCTCGGCATATTTCATCGGACCTGATTGGAGAATCCGTATTCCCCATTGTCCTTCTGGTAGATTGTGCTCCTGTTTACATGCGATCTCACAGGTGTGACAGCCGGTACAGAACTCGTAGTCGATCAACAGTCCAAAACGCGCCATGATATCACTCTTCCGATTTGTAAACCTCACATATCAGGCTCTTATACGGGGCACAGTAACCGGATATCCCTTGCTGCCCCCACGGCAATAACTGGTTGACGTTACATTCCCACATGCCAAACAATACGGGCTCTGCGCCTTCCCGTTCGGGGTACCACCAACCGTGTTTGGCGTGAACCACTCGTGGATCGATGGTGGAGGTGATCATCGCTTTCTGGCGACATCGACCGTGGCTGTTCTCGATCCAGACCCAGTCGCCTTCACTTATTCCCAGCCCGGCTGCTGTCTGAGGATGGATTTCAACCTCCGGCTCCGGGTGAATCTCTCTCAAGGCAGGGATTTGCCGGTGTTCCGAGTGGAATAATCCCCACGAACGAGCCCCGGTTGTGAGCACTAACGGATATTCCGATGCCAGTTCCGGTGTACTTACCGGGCTTTCGGGAGGTTCTTCATAATAGGGCAGGCAATCAAGGCCGATTTTCTCAAAGGCGGGAACATAAAGGTTGTATTTTCCGCTCTCGGTACGGAAACCGGGTGCGCCGTCCCGCCTCAGCAGCCCTTTTTCATATTTGCGGTATTCGAACGGGGCGTATCTGGGGATCGGATTTTCACGTAGTTCGGTAAAGGTAAGCCCGGTATCACGGATTAGCCAGTCCAGCATCTCTTGGACATTCTGCCAGGGGAACGCGTCGGGATTCAACCGCTTCCCCACCTCCAGGAGAATCGCTTCATCCGATTTGGCTTCACCGACTTGTACCACCTTATTGATGGCTCGCAACGGTCCCCACCAACCGCCAACGAATTCGGCGCGGATGCTGTCCCTCTCGAGGACCGATCCGGCTGGAAGCACAAGATCCGCGCATGCCACAGCGGTCGGATTCATAAAGAGGTCTGCCGATACTACGAAATCACATTGTCTTAAAGCCTCATATGCTTTTCCTGGATCGGCCCCGGTGCAGGTAAGCGGATTCGTTGCTTGAATCCATGCCATTTTGATTGGATAGGGCTTGCCACTGTACATTGCTTCTGCGGTACAGTCGGGCTGAGCGCCTTTGTAGAAAGGGAAATCGTCACGACCGAGGGTTTTCTTCAGTGTCTCCCGAGGCATATCCTCAATTCCCCAGGCAAAAGGCGGCAGGTTAACATAATCAACGCCGGGGCGGTTGATGATATTACCGCCGGGGACATCTACATTGCCGGTCAGTGCCCACAGATCCTGCACTCCCAGGAGCGTGGACATACCGGCTTTGTGCTGCTCGATTGCCACGCCCCACTGAATAGCGGCGGGTTTACTCGTGGCATAGAGACGTGCCGCTTCGATTAGCTTCTCTTTAGGAACCCATGATATTTGCTCTACTTTATTCGGTGAAAAGCCGGATGCACGTTCTTTCAGGGAATCGAACCCTGCCGTCCAGTTCTCAACGAATTCATGGTCATATAGGTTTTCGTTGATGATAATGTGGATCAGCCCCAGCGCAATGGCCGGATCGGTTCCTGGGCGCAGTTGAAGCCAGATATCCGCCCGGCTGGCCAGCCATGTAAAGCGCGGGTCGATCACGATTAGTTTCGTACCCCGCTTCATGCATTCCACAATCCAGTATCCCATGAAGGAATCGGGGTTGGAGACCACAGGATTGTTACCCCAGATGATCATACACCGCGGTGGTATCCAATCAGGATTGTCGTATCGATCGGCAAACATCTGGGAGCAATCCGTACATGCGAATCCACCGAAGGTTGATTGCATCAGGTTGAGTTTTGGGGCGTAACAGGCAACGCCGCTGAAGAATGCCGGGGACATGTTGGGAGTGCCGAAGGCTGAGTAACTCAGCTTGGCTAGAATGTGGTTGATGTTCCTGCCGGTACCGGTCAGAACGGTAACAGCCTCCGGCCCGAATTCCGATCTAATTCGGTGAAAGTTTTCCTCAATCAGATTGAGGGCATCATCCCACGAGATGCGTTGCCACTGGTCCTGGCCGCGTTCCCCGGTCCGTTTCAACGGATGGGTCAGCCTGTAAGGACTGTGAACAACTTCAGGCAACACAAGACAGCGAACACAGAGCCGCCCTTCATTGAACGGAATCTCCGGATCACCCTCTACCTTGAAGACGGTGTTGTCTTTGCTATAGACCAGGATACCGCATTGATTGTGACAGCCTGGGCCTGACCAGGGGAGCGTTCGGGTGACCGTATACTCCCCTTCCTGCCATTGCCATGGCCTACGGGTTTCCGGCATGACAAACCAAACCCCCGATAGAAAAATTATCGGGGGCAATTCGGTTTATTAGGTGGTTCTTACCTTAGCTTTTGCCGATTCGGAATACTTTGGTACCGCACTTGGGGCAAACACCCCGTGTGGCCGGCTTGCCATTTTTCATGGTGATTTTCTGAGGATTTTTGATCTCTACCTTTTTGCGGCACTTCATGCAATAAGCTTCCATGAGTAACACCTCCTTGTTTACGAAGGATAACTCAATTGAACACATATGTCAATACATGTTGTTCATTTTGCTGTTGAATAATAACCGCTTGGCTT
>CAZDMY010000242.1:0-4211 GCA_964506405.1 uncultured Dehalococcoidia bacterium
GTTTCGTCCACATTTTGATCTTCCAAATACGCTCACTGGACCGCAATGCATCCCGAAGTAATACCCAGGATACTCATTAATCCCTGCTTTTTAGAAAAATACATTTTGTACACAGTGGGCTTTATCCGTGACTACTTCGTGTTCAAAATACTGCTACCGTGGTAAGGGTTGGGCGATCGTTCCCCCTCCGATTACTCTATCTCCTTCGTAGAAGACAACGGATTGTCCGGGCGTAACAGCCGTTTGCGGCTCATCGAAAACCAGTTGAATTTGTGTTCCCGAGAAAGGGGTCAGGGTAGCTTTGGCGGGCCTGTGTGAGTAACGAATTTTAGCATCGACTCTGATTGATTGATTCGGGCCTGCGGCATCGATCCAGTTAAGATCATCCGCCACCAGTCCCGTTCGTTCCAGTTGTTCGCGAGGGCCCACAACAATACTGTTCATTTTCGGATCTATCTCAAGCACATATAAGGGCTCGCCGGCTGCTATGCCGAGGCCCCTTCGCTGACCTACCGTATAATTGATTATACCACGATGCCGTCCGATCACTGAACCCTGCGGGTCTAAGAACGGACCCGGCTCACCAGGAGCCGGGAACCGGGCGGAAATGAAATCCCGATAGTTGGCACTGGAGGTAAAACAGATATCCTGGCTTTCCTTTTGCAGGGGCACCTCAAGCCCCATCTGGCGGGCAATGGAGCGGGTTTCCATCTTGGTTAAATCACCGAGCGGCATCAGCAGGCGTTCGAGCTGATCCTGCCGCAGCCGGTATAGAAAATAGGATTGGTCCTTTTTTGAATCTACTCCCTTTCTCAGCACCCATCCTTCAGCCGTATGCTCGATCCTGGCATAGTGCCCCGTTGCCAGGTAATCGGCCCCCATCTGCTGCGCATGCCGTAACAACGCACCGAATTTGACATAATAATTACACCGGACACAGGGATTCGGCGTCATTCCACGGGCGTATGCCTGGCAGAAATCGCCAATCACCTCTATATCAAATGCTTCACTCAGGTCGACTACATGAAGCGGGATATCGATAAAACGTGCAACTTCCCGGGCAACGGCAGCCGTTTTTGCAAACGATTCTTCCGAAGCCAGCAGCTTCATGGTAAGTCCAAAGACATCATGCCCCTGCTTTTTCAACAGGGCAGCCGAAACCGCTGAATCCAGTCCGCCACTAATGGCTACCGCAATTTTTGCCATTTTAACGCTTTTTACTGCATGGTTGAAAACAGTGTTCTAATTACGTGGTGAGTGAGAAAAGTATCTATCGATCGTAAATAGTTCCTGTTTCCACTTCGTGAGGGGCGCTTGGTGAACATTCCAGTTGCAATGTAGAATGCTCAATATTGTAGCGCCTCTTGACAAGACTGCTGATCTCACCAACTATGTCGGAACCCTGGCTGATCATACGATCATCGAGAACTATATGGCAGCTCATAGCATGGATTCCCGAAGTAATCGTCCACAAATGCAAATCATGAACAGCGTTGACACCTTGGACGTCCAGGATGGTATCGATCACATCACCGATATCAATGTTCGAGGGAACGCCTTCGAGCAGGATATTGCCCGATTCCCATATCAGGCCGGCAGCTCCCTTGATTATCAGAAGCCCGATAAGGATGCTGACGAGTGGGTCGGCGTAGTGCCAGCCTGCCACCAGGATAACGATACCGCCGATAATAACCCCAGCCGATGATAGTGTATCTCCCCACATATGCAGATACGCACCGCGCACGTTAAGACTCCCGTGGCTTGCCGAACGAAGTATACTGATTCCGATAATATTGGCCAGCAGTCCGATAACAGCCACAATCAGCATCAGGCCGCCGCGCACCTCGGGCGGATCGTTAAAACGCTGGTAAACCTCATAGAAGATGTAGGCACTTATCAGGATGAGGATGATGCCATTGGCCATCGCAGACAGTATTTCAGCCCTGAAATAACCATAGGTTTTTCGTTCGTTAGCCGGCCGCCTGGCCAGATGGAGCGCAAGAATGCTCAGGCCGAGTGCCAGCGTATCGGTCAGCATATGAGCGGCATCGCTGATCAGGGCAATACTATTGCTTAGAACACCGCCAACTACCTCAACGATCGTCATCAACCCGGTAATAGAGAAGGCGATGAGCAAACGCTTCTGGTTCATGCGAATTCGCGACGAATGATCGCTGTCGTGATAATGCATTTTATGAGCGCACCGGACGAAATATAATAAGGCGAATTGAAAACAAACAAATGGGGAAGTGTGCTATACACCGAAGGCATTATCGCTGTATTATCGCCTCAATTCCAGGATACTGCCCGGGCAGATCCGCCAGAACCAGTTCCCGCCCATCCAAATCTACACCCCAAATCCTGTCGCCGGATATCACCAGTACTCCTCGTACCGATTTTGCCGCGAACATAACCTGACCCACTTTGGAGTTCACGCGGCGAACCGTCAGTTCTTCCAAAGGAACCAGTGTAATTTCGTCGAAAGAGACGGGATTCCCGGTGAGAAAGTGTGTCATGGCATCATATGCCCCGTGACTTTCACGGATCGATTAAGTGTTAACGCACGCATCGGGCGGGGCCAGCCCCCTATTCACTTTTGTGTTCGGATCGTCTATCTGCAACTTTGGTAACCGCGTCTCCTACTGTTTCAACAAAAGTCGAAGCGCTGCCCCGGATGGATTCAACGCGAACGCCTGACTTCTCCACAATGACCACCGCCACCGGCTTGATCCCGCCGATGCCACCGGTAGCCTCACCACTTCCTTCACCTTTTGGTCCGCGATCCCCCCTGCCGGCCATGCCGCCTGCCCCAAACGCAAAACCGACACTCATTAAAGGCACGATCGTTTGATCACCCAGCGTAACAGGCTCGCCCACAACCGATTTAGTGCTAAGCAATTTCTCGATTTCAGACATCGAGGTCCCTACGAGTTTTTCTACATCTGACATTGTAACCTCCGATATAATTCAGTTCTGAACATTGGATACATGGTATCTACATCAGTGCGGTTTGTCAACAGGTTATCGCTTGACAAAGGTTGCATCAGTCGGGCTAAGATGCTACAAAGGATACAGCCTATGAAACAACTGAAACTGCCCATTGAGTGGATCGACTGCCGCCATTACCAGAACTGCGATGCGCCTCTCTGTCCCCAGGATGTCAACGTTAAGCAATGCATCTGGTTTCCCGGCGAACCTGTTTGCCGGTTAAAGACCGCACCCGAATGGGTAGCCAAACAGCGGCAGATAAAACGGATGAAGAATATCGATCGGGAACGATACTTCACCGTGCGTATCCTGGAACGGATTAAGGAAATAACCCCACAAACACAGGGGGCGGACCCGGAGCTCACCGAGGCCGAGAAAGCGTGGCTGTCCCAAAACACCCGCGCCAGTAAAACCGGGAAAGCGCCCGGCCCGAAGAAAAGCAAGCCCCCAGAGCCGGGCAATTACACGCTTTTCTAACTAACTCCGTAAACCAAAAAGGGGCAAGGCCCTGAGCCCTGCCCCTGATCTTCGATTTTTACCTGTTTAACCGGTATTATGTCCCGTTCGTCCTGAGTCCGCCTAGGCGGATCGATCCATGAACGCGTTGGCATTACGCCGATTTACGCAACCAGGTACTAATTCCAGTTTTTCTTGAACCACCCGCCAATATCCATTGCTTCCATCGAGCCCACCATAATCTTCCAGTCGGGCATCTCGTCCTCAAGCTCTCCTCGGAGTATGGCAACCTTGCCCGGAAGAATAATTTTCTTATGGCTGACTTTAGAATCTGCTTCCTGCTCTTTAGCGGTTTTGGCGATCTTTTCGGCATCAAATTTCCCGGCGGACCACGCAGTTAGAACGGAAAGCCCCTCAGTATCGCACACCATCAACCAGGCCGGGACGCCGGTCCCTTCAATCTCGCCTGCTATGGTGAAGTAGGTGAGAGAGAAATTGGTAGTCACGCAGAACGGACTGTCTGCGGTGGCATTGCCGATGGGATAGATACCCGCCGCCATCTGGATCGGCTTCTGCGGATCCGTATAGATATTCAGCCTCAATGTAATCAGTGGATAAATGAGTGCCGGATCGAACGTATCCATCACCACGATAGATCCGTATTTGGTCACGTACTGTGCCGCCAGTGCCGCCATCTCTTCTACCGAAGAAGCCTGTTCGCTTGGGAAGGTGATAGTGGGGAATCCCATCGGCCGGAACTGCTTTTT
>CAZDMY010000243.1:0-4182 GCA_964506405.1 uncultured Dehalococcoidia bacterium
ATTGCTGTCTCTCCAGGCTCATTTCTGGATTAGAAAAGACTGGAGGCTGCCACTACCAACCCACCACATAAAAAAGTTTCCCTATTGGTTAAGTAACCATGGGAAACATCTTCAGCGGCCCTGACTCTCACTCGTTCCCTAAGTAAAATGTGGGTACTTACGATTCCCAATGTCCATGTTAACAGAATCAAGTGGCTGACGCAACATCGAAAACCAGACCTGTTGGGCCAACTTTTTAAAGGAATCGGACTATTACTCCGGCGGGTAATAGCGCATCCTATTGGTGATATCCCGGCTGAGGGGGGCGAAGATGCGCCGGAGGCAATCTCCAGTCAGAATTGAACGCTCGCGGTGAGGATAGACGAGGATCACTCAAACCTGCGAACCCGGAATCGAAAGAGCTGGGCCGGCTCATCGGGGGCAATTCCTGCCTTACTGCGAGCGATATCGATTTGCTGCCGCACGGAGTTAACGCCCGGCAAATCAGGAAGCAGAATGCCCTTTTTATTGCCGGAAACCACCAGAACGCCATATTGCACCGGGTCAAGACCCGCTTCGCTCTCTACCGGTTCAGGCGTGGTCAGAATGTCTACTTTATAGGATAGCTCAGGCAACTCATTTTCTGATACCGGCCCGGGATCCGGGTAGAAACGGTAATCCCTGGTTGCCGAAGCGATGGCATTTCGCACTATTTCCTGAGCCACGTTTGGCTGGGTCGGCTCGAACGTGCCAATGCAACCGCGAAGCTGACCATGTTTGTGAATCGACACGAAAACACCCGCTTTCTCTTTCATTTCCGGGGATTCTATTCGTGGACGTAGAATTTCCCGGTCGCGAACGTATTTCTCGATGGTGTCTCTGGCCAGCTTGACCACCGGATCTATGTTTTTCTCTTCAATCATTTTATTATTATCCCTGCATAACCTACAACGCTACTGTAATCGCCCGTCGCATCCCCGCTGGTCCGATACTCAACCAATTCCGCTTCCCTGGCTCCCAGGCTTTTGGCTGCTGCTATCAGCGCCACAGCGGGCCCGTATCCACACATGGTAATGTTATACCTTTCGACCTGGTTCAGTAATTTATCTTCATCCAGTTCCAGGATCGATTCAATAGCCATCGTGTCCTTGGTCTTTGCGCTTTCCTGGCTTTCATAATGGGTCATGTCGCTGCTGGCCACGATCAAAGCGCGTTCCCCAAGTTGACGCAGAGCATCGGCAATACCTATTCCGATTCTCTTATAGACCGTCCCACTCGCCGGCCCCAAGATGATTGGCACGATTTTTACCGCTTCGTTGAAGTACTGCAGGAAAGGTAACTGAACCTCAATCGAATGCTCATAAGCGTGTGCTCCCGGATCCTCCTCAAGATATCCCGATTTTTCCAGGATCATGGCACCCATCTCGGAATCGATCTCGACATTACCAAGCGGAGTTTCCCATGAGCCGCTGGTCATAATGGCAAAGGGCGCGCCCATTCCTGAATGGTTTGGCCCAATAATCACGAAAGTATCGGTAAATTCTACCCGTGAGAGGGTGGCACCGGCCACCGGTCCGGAAAACGGATAACCGGCATGGGGAGAGATCAAACCGATTGCTCTCTCTCTGGTCTCCCCCTTCGTGACCATTCCTTCAATTTCACTACGCAGCTTGCCTTGCATTCCCGGATAGAACTTCCCTGCTACCACCGGCTTTCTTGTCATCATGAACCCCTTCTAAGATATGAAATTAAGGTCCGCGCCGCAAAACTTGCAGGTGGAATCGGCAAGTCCGACGACCTTTACGTGGTATCCGGTTCGTTCGACGATTGTTTTTCCACATGAATAGCAGATGGTGTTCTCGTTACCCGCACCGGCAACGTTTCCCAGATATACAAAATGCAGGCCCGCCTCTGCCCCGATCTCGCTTGAGCGTTTCATGATCTCAATCGGGGTCGGAGGCACATGCATTAATTTGTACATGGGATGGAAACGGCTGATATGCCAGGGAGTATCGACTCCCAGTTCGGTCGCAATGAAACTGGCCGCTTCTCTCAGTTCCTCCGGGTCATCATTGATTCCCGGAATAATGAGTGTGGTGACCTCCAGCAGAATACCGAATTGCTTGATGCGGATCAGGTTATCCAGAATCGGCTGCAGCTTTGCGCCAACATACTTGTGGTAGGTCTCTTCCCGGAATGCCTTCAGATCAACATTGATCGCATCCAGATATGGATGGAAAACATCCAGCATCTCATGACTCATGTACCCGTTACTTACGTAGACGTTGGCAAGGCCGGCCTGGCGGGCAAGGCGCGCCGTATCGAAGGTATACTCAAAAAAAACGGTGGGCTCGGTATAGGTGTAGGCAACGCTCCGGCATCCGCTTCGGGCAGCATCATTGACGATATCCTCCGGGTTGGCTTCACTGCCCATGATCAGATCCTTCTCTCGGGGCATCTGGGAGATATCGGCATTCTGACACCAGTCGCAACGGAAGTTGCATCCGGGAGTAGCAATTGAATATGAGGTGCTGCCGGGTTGAAAATGGAACAGGGGTTTCTTTTCGATTGGGTCTATATTGCGGGCGATAGTGCGTCCGTAAACGAGCGTATAAAGTGTGCCGTCGACGTTCTGACGGACGTGGCAAATCCCCTTTTTACCTTCGGCGATCTTACACTCATGTGCGCATAGATGGCAGCGCACATGCCCCTGGGGCAATTTTTCATAAAGCATCGCCTCTTGCATTTGAATATCCTGTGAAGAAAATGGCTCAAGGATTCCCCCATCTAATTTCTCAGTTCAGAATCGCTTAAGCCTTTCCCTGGGCCATCTGTAATTGCTTACCTTCAGTTCTCATGGAAGGTGCGATCACCATCTCAATCTGGCGGAATTCCTGCAAATCCTTTGCACCGCACATCCCCATACTGGTGCGTAACGCCCCCACCAGATTCTGGGTTCCATCGGTGACTGTCGCCGGTCCGAAGAGCGTCTGCTGGAGAGTACTGTTCTGAGGCACCTTGACACGCACACCCCTGGGGAGCCCGGCATGAGGTGTAGCCATTCCCCAATGATTACCCCTTCCCGGAGCTTCTGCTGTCTGAACGAAAACCGATCCCAGCATAACAGCATCTGCGCCGCAGGCGAAGGATTTGCAAAGATCACCCCCTGCCCGGATGCCCCCGTCTGTGATGATAGGCACATATCTTCCGGTATCCCGGAAATAATCATCACGAGCAGCGGCACAATCGATGGTCGCCGTAGCCTGGGGCACCCCGACCCCCAGCACCTGCCTGGATGTACACGCGGCTCCGGGGCCTATCCCGACGAGAACAGCGGTTATCCCGGTTTCCATCAGGGCTCGCGTGGCACTGTAGGTGACACAATTACCGACGATAATCGGTACGGAGACCCATTCGCGTAGCTCCGCAAAGATCAAACCGCGTTCACTCTTGGAAATATGCCTGGCACTGGTAACCGTTGACTGAACCACCAGAACATCCATTCCCGCTTCCTGTGCAATCGGGTATAAACGTTTCGTCAGAGCAGGGGTAATCGATACCGCAGCCGTTGCGCCTGCCTTTTTAATATCTTCTATCCGCTTACCTATCAGATTATCCTTGATCGGCTCAGCATAGATTTTCTGCATGACGGGAGTAACCTCTTCGTCCGAGGCAGCGGCAATTTCCGCCAGGCATGCATCCGGGTCTTCATAACGGGTTTGCAGGCCTTCAAGATTCAATACGGCCAATCCGCCGGCTTTGCTCATAGCAATGGCAAAGTCGACATCCACCACTGCATCCATGGCTGATGCCAGAATGGGAACATCGAAACACAGGTCTCCCAGTGGAAAGCTGATATCAGTCTGATCCGGGTTGATGGTTACATTTCCCGGTACCAGTGCGACATCCTCAAAACCAAATGCATTGCGTAAAGTTCGACGTTCCTGGCTCAATATACACCTCTTTCTTTATTGAAAAACAATTTCGTCTGTTTCTATTGAATCCTATGATCCCCTGGTATATGTGACCGGGAAGATAAGAGATATGCAGGTCTTGCCTCAGACGAAAAGCCCTCTGATTTTACGGGCACCTGGATTCTTATCTATTTTAATTATAGGGAACTTTACCAGAGCCCGCAATTAAAGTCAATCCGCTATTCAACTGATTTTTCGACCCAGTTCAAATAGGATTCGCAGCCGCCAA
>CAZDMY010000244.1:0-4180 GCA_964506405.1 uncultured Dehalococcoidia bacterium
GGAAGGGGTACCGGCCCCACCACGGCTGCACCCGTGCTCTCGGCTGACTCCACGATATGGATTGCCGATTGATCCAGTATCCGGTGATCATATGATTTCAGCTTGATTCTTACTTTTTGTCTGGACATATTACTTCAATCCTTAATAAACGATAAACTATACTATACTACTGGCTATATCTTTGGGCACAATTTCGTAATGGTCGAATCCCATGAAGAAACTGGCTCTTCCCTGGCTGATCGATCTCAGGCTGGTGGCATATCCGAAGCTTTCCGCCAGCGGTAGAAAACAGCGGATAACTCCAAATCCCTGGTGAGATTCGATCCCTTCAATTATTGCGCGGCGGGAATTCAACCCGCCCAGTACTTCACTTAAGAACTCCTCCGGTGTGGTAACTTCCATCTTCATAACCGGTTCGAGGAGTGCCGGCGAAGCCTTCTCCAGGCATGTCCTTGTGCCGATTGAGCCGGCCATTCTAAAAGCGATCTCGGAGGAATCAACATCGTGGTAGCTGCCATCCACTGCCGTTACCCGCACGTCTACAACCGGATAGCCGCCGATCGGCCCCTCATTCATTGCTTGGAGCGCTCCAGCCTTGATGGCGGAAATATACTCTCTGGGGATCGCGCCTCCCTTGATCTGATCTACAAAATCGAAGCCCTCGCCCTGTTCCAGGGGTTCGACCTCAATAGAGACGACACCGTATTGTCCATGGCCGCCGCTCTGACGGATAAACCGTCCCTCAGCTTTTGCCGGACTTGTGATCGTTTCTTTATACGCTACCCGCGGTTTGCTGACCCGTGCTTTCACCTGGAATTCCCTCAGCAGGCGGGTGACAATGACTTCGAGTTGAAGCTCTCCCATACCGGAAATGAGTGTCTGCCCGGTTTGATCGTTATACTGAACTTTAAAGGTGGGATCTTCCTCGGCAAGTTTTGCCAGGGAATCGGCGATTCTTTCCTGATCCGTCTTTGATTTCGGCTCGATGGCAATAGAGATCACCGGTTCCGGGAAGGTAATCGATTCCAGAAGAATCGGACGTTTGGAATCGCAGATAGTATCGCCGGTCGATGTTTCTTTCAGCCCCACAGCGGCTACGATATCTCCCGTGAAAGCCGCCGGGATTTCCTCCCGGTCGTTGGCATGCATCTGGTAAAGCCGGCCGATACGTTCTTTATTGCCGGTGGCCGCATTGTATACTTGTTCCCCGGATTTCACCATGCCGGAATAAACCCGTAAGTACACCAGCCGGCCCACAAAAGGATCGGTGACAATCTTGAATGCCAGTGCGGAAAAGGGGGCCGCATCTTCAGGAGGCCGCGTTTTTTCCTCTTCCGTTTTAGGGTGCTTTCCGGTAATAGGCGGGATATCGAGTGGGGAGGGCAGATAATCGACAACGGCATTGAGAACAGGTTGAACACCCATATCCCTGAGGGCGCTGCCGCATAGAACCGGAACGATTTTTGCAGATAATACTGCCCGGCGGAGGCCTGCCTTCAGCATGGGGGTATTGATATCGCCGTCGCTGACATAAGCAAGCATCAGTTCATCATCGCTCTCGGCCACCTTCTCGATCAGATTCTGGCGTAGTTCCTTTGCCTGTTGGCGGTATTCGTCCGGAATATCGCCCGGCTCAGTATTGGAATTCTGCCCGAAATAGGTTGCCTTTTCTTCGATAAGATCGATGATCCCGCTAAACGTATTCTCGGCCCCGATAGGCAACTGGATGGGAACCGGATTGGTTTTAAGCCGGCTTCTCATCATATCCAGGGTACGAAAGAAATCAGCACCGGTACGGTCCATTTTATTCACAAAGCAAATTCGGGGCACCCGATACCTGTCGGCCTGCCTCCAGACCATTTCGGATTGCGATTCCACTCCGGCCACGCCGTCGAACACAACAACGCCGCCATCAAGCACACGCAGACAGCGTTCGACTTCCGCGGTAAAATCAACATGTCCGGGTGTATCGATGATATTAATACGATGTTCTTTCCAGAGGCAACTGGTTGCCGCTGATACAATGGTTATGCCCCGCTCACGCTCCTGGTCCATCCAGTCCATTTCGGCGGTACCATTGTCGACGCGCCCGATTTTATATGTGCGCCCACTATAATGCAGGATCATCTCGGTCATAGTGGTCTTTCCCGCATCGATATGCGCTATGATCCCAATATTGCGTACACGCTCTAGTTGTATGTTGCGCGCCATGGGTTTTGCCTCAGCCCGAGTCTTTAACATGCCTTACTACCATCTATAATGAGCAAATGCACGGTTTGCCTCTGCCATCTTGTGAGTGTCTATGCGTTTCTTAACTGTGGTTCCTTCGTTACGAGAGGCTTCAATGATTTCAAGGGCCAGTTTATCCGCGATCGGTTTACCCTTACGGGCCCGGGCTGTTGCCACCAGCCATCTCATAGAAAGCGTTAAACCTCGTTCGGGTTGTACTTCCAGGGGTACCTGATACGTCGCCCCACCAATGCGGCGAGGCTTTACGGCCATGAGGGGTGTGGTGTTTTGCAGCGCTTCCTCGAATACTTCCAGCGGATCGCGGTTGGTTTGTTCCTGGATGCGGTCCATCATATCGTAGACGATACGCTCGGCCTTACTTTTTTTGCCGTCCTGCATGACCTTGTTAATAAACTTGGCCAGCTTCTCGCTATTGTATTTGACATCCGGTAGTACTATTCGTTTTGGAACTTTTCCTCGCCTTGGCATTTTCAACCCCTTATTGCATCGAAAGAGCTTCCATCATTTAAGTTCAATGATGACGGAAGCTCCTCGTAATCGGTTTTTCTTCCGCAGGTGGTATACAGCTTATTTCTTCGGTCTCTTAGCGCCGTATTTACTACGGCTGGTCTGACGACCCGATACGCCGTCGGTATCCAGTGCTCCCCGGATGATATGATAACGTACGCCGGGCAAATCCGGGACACGTCCGCCGCGCACCAGGACAACCGAGTGCTCCTGCAGGTTATGCCCTTCGCCCGGGATGTAAGCGGTGATCTCAATGCCGTTGGTCAAGCGCACCCGCGCGACTTTACGAAGGGCTGAGTTCGGCTTCTTGGGCGGTACGGTTTTTACTTGCAGGCAAACGCCTCGCCTCTGGGGCGAAGACCTTTCATTCCTTCTGGTTCGTCCGGTCAAGGAACTGTAGCAATACTGTAATGCCGGACTCTTTGCCCGTTTCGATATAGTCTTTCTTCCTTTTTTAACTAACTGATTTACGGTTGGCAACGGTGACGCCCCTTTCTTAAACTGTCAACAATATCAGATTTAACCATTACTACATGGCAATGTCAAGAAATTCAGCCGTATAATATTACCAGAAAAAATACAGGATTGTCCAGCTTTCCGATTTAATCGAGGGCATGATATAATCACCGCAAAGCTGGATAAAAGACTAAAATCAATGAACATCCTGATTCAAAATGGCCGCCTGATCGATCCGGCGAATTCCCTTGAAGAGATTGCGGATCTGTTCATTGAAGATGGAATAATCCGCGGAATCGGTAATATGGCAGCATCAATATCCGGTGACTATAATATCCTGAATGCAAGCGGGATGGTTGTTTGCCCCGGTTTTATCGACCTGCACTGCCATCTGCGCCAGCCGGGATTTGAGGAGAAGGAGACCATTGCCACCGGGACTGCTGCCGCTGCACGGGGCGGATTTACTACGGTCTGCTGTATGCCCAATACTCAGCCGCCTGTATCCACCACGGAAGTCGTGCAGCAGGTCATTAATTTTGCCCGGAAGGAATCGGAAATTCGGGTGTTGCCAGTGGCAGCGGTTACCGTGGGGCGAAAGGGCGAACAACTGGCAGATTTGAGAGCTTTACATAATGCTGGTGCGATTGGCTTCAGTGACGATGGCAGCCCGGTTGCGGATACGGATATCATGCGCAGGGCGCTGGAATCGGGGAAAGAACTGAACGTACCGGTTATAGACCATTGCGAAGACCTGGATTTGGCTCACGGGGGGTTGGTTCACGATGGAGCGACTGCATTGAAACTGGGTTATAAGGGAATCCCCAGTATTGCAGAAGAACGGATGGTTGCAAGGGATATCGAACTGGCCGATCAGACCGGTGGCTGGGTGCATATCGCGCATGTCAGTTCTTCGGGTTCAGTGGCACTGATCCGCCAGGCTAAACGAAATAAAGTTCGGGTGACTGCT
>CAZDMY010000245.1:0-4178 GCA_964506405.1 uncultured Dehalococcoidia bacterium
TCGCAGCATTAATTCCCATTTCTTTTCACTCACCTCCAAAGCAGGTTGAGGAAAATCACTGCCTGCAACGTTCACCAGGATATCCACCCTGCCAAACTCTTCCGCCGTTTTCTGGACCATGTTCCTGATGTCCTCACTCCTGGTTACATCTGTCTGGACTGTTAAGGCACGCCGGCCAATCTGCCGAATCTGGCTGGCTACCGCTTCCAAGCCCTCAGCAGTCCGGGCAGCCACTGCCACATCTGCGCCCGCTTTGGCAAGTTCGGTAGAAATAGCTCCGCCTGTCCATTTGCTGGCTCCGGTGACAATTGCAACCTTACCTTCCAGCGAAAATACTGAATTCATGATTTCCTCCTCAGCTTCTTCTTAGTAATCATTTCGATAACGGTCCGCTTAAGCCTTCTAACAGTTTATCATAACATTCTTTGAAGCATATGAGAGCTAAACGACGAACAGGGTTTCCCAACTTCCGATAACAACCGGTCCAGCTTGAACAATTCGGTAAAACCCGGCACAATAATACTATCATTGAATATGGAGCTAACAACAAACGGTATAGAGAACGTAAGGCCGGCATTTCCCGCAGGATTTCGGTGTTTCGTATGCTGATACCGTACCAAGGAGATATCTGTGCGACTGAATAAGTTGATGATTGATGTGCTCATCCCTCACGAACCTGACCTGCTGGTCTACGCTGCAAAACTTTGTGAAGTTGAGAGTGTTGAAACTGTTAGAATCCATGTGGAGGAAATAGACGATCGCACTAAAACCGTCGAGTTCACGATAGAGGGCCGGGAGCTTTCGCTGGACAGCATCTCTGCTACCATCGAAGGCCTGGGCGGGTCGATTCATTCCATCGACGAGATAACGGCAACTAGTTCATAGCCTGACGGACATAAGGGAAAACAGATATCGGATGCTCGGTAAATTCTTTCGCGGATTCGTGGACGGTTCACTCTCAACCCTTGGCATTGTGATAGGGGCATATAGCGCGTCTTCCTCATTGATAATCGCGGCCGGTATCGGCGGCGCTCTGGCAAATGGGATCTCCAACGTGCTGAGCGCCTTCTCGGCCGAACGGGTCGATGAGTACCGTCAGCTTCGTAAGATCGAGAGTGCCATGGTAGCAAAGGAACTCAAAGATTCTGAAGCGGAATACCTGATTCACAAGCGAACCCTGCGTATCGGGATAGTGGACGGCGTCGCCACGATTATCGGCGGTGCGGTGCCCGTTTTGCCATATCTCTGGCTGGATCCATCCGAAGCCATGTTTGTGGCCAGCGGCCTGGTGGTTGGCGGGATATTTACCATCGGCGTTTATCTGGGCAGGCTTTCCAAACGAAACGTCCTGTTATACGGGGCAAAAATGGCCATGTTCGGAATCTTCACGGCGGTTATCGTGTATCTCATTCAGTGGGCAATCATCCCTTCATCAGAATCAAATCCTTGAGGGGTTGAAATCGGGCATTCTCAGTAGTAATATAGTTGGTATAAAACATCGCATGGAACCTTCAGTAAATACGGCGCATACCACTATATTAAGAAAAGGAGTCAGCCAGAATGCCGAAAGAAATCAAGAACAAAACCTACTACCTTACCGGCGAAACCTGTGAAATCACGGGCATATCCCGCGGTACGCTTTTCCGCTGGATTCGTGAGGGCATTATCCCGGAAGCTTCCTTGAAGGACCGTAACGGATGGCGGCTGTTTTCGGATGCCGAAATCAAAAAGATCAAATCGGTCGTTAATACAACACAATAACAGTAGTCCCTCACTGCCTCTCTACCAGGTACTTTCATAGTCGAAAATCCGGATTCGTGGAAGTTGCATTAACATGCCCTGGAAACCATCCTGGTTGTTGCTGGTTGTATTTCTAAACCGGATATACTGCTTTATGTCCCGAATACTTCGATGCATTACGGATAGTCATTTTGCCTGCAACCGGCTTTCGCCGGCCTTCCCCGGGTACTGCGCGTAAAACGTCGCACCTCGTCATCTGTGATAATCCACACCTGACCATGTTTAATGCCATATATCTTGCGGCTGTTCAGCAGCCGCCGCATATGATCGGGCGTTACTCCGGCCTTACGTGCCGCCTCATTCACCGTTAGTAGCTCCATCCGAATTCCCCCTCGAAATAAGGACCAAACAGATTCCTAATTATACTATGATAAGATATTAATTGCAACCACTTTTACACTTAATTTACCTGCCAATTTTCGTTAGTTATTTACATTATTATTTGACAATTAATCGATAATGTGGTATAAAGGAAATCACATCCTGTACACCATGCTACGATCAAGCAAATGGATTCCCATACATGTCCGCAATGCGGTAGCCCGAAAAACAGGGCCAACGAAATCTGCCCGGTATGTTCCCTGGTATTTTGTACTCACTGCGGCAGTATTAAGACTTTCCATCTCTGCCCGGTTTGCGACCGTGAAACTATCTCCAAACGTCAAGCCCGGCTTGAAAGCAACTTGATACAGGCCAAGGACCACCAGAAGGACAACGAAAGCAGGTTAAGAGCCCTCGTATATGCACGCGATGTTCGCACTGAAAGAGAACTTCGCCGCTACAAAAACGAGCAGCGTTTTCTTTATCGAAGCCTTTTCTTCGGCTGTTTCATATCACTGCCGCTAATTGCTTTGGGTCTTCAGATGAGTGTGTACAACGGCATTCAACCCCTGGGCATAATCACCCTCCTGGCCGGCTTTCTATTTTTGGGGCTGGCAATTCACTTTAGGCTGACTTACGATGCAGCCCGTGATGCCCGCAAATGGCAACAGCTTCAACACTCTGAAAAGATCCGCATTATCGCCCGTTCGCAACCCGAAGTCAACGCCTCTACATCTTCAAATCAGTCCGTTTTGGATTCCCACCTGAAACGGGCTCAATAGATTTTTCTTCAATTCCCTTGAAATCGCCTGATTCCCAACCATTGGTCAAGCTGCGTTGAAGTCGAACATCAAACAAGATATAATCCATCCCGGTAAGATATCCAGCTTATTACCCCGGTAAGTAAAAGAACACCTTATTGGTGTCATTCTGTATTTAGTTGCCGGTTTAATAGCTCGTATTTTCCCTTTTCATTTGCTGCATAAAAAGGGATTACCGGAATAATTTGCCAACAAACGGCGAGTGAAGCCAGGAGGTGCTTGGGCATGGAAGACCCAGTGAATGATTTGAAAGCTTTGGTTACCGAGGGTGTGGTGGAGGATATCCGGCAGATCGAAGAGACCATAGGGTTGTATCAGGAGATTACTTCCCGTGCCGGTGCGATCAACGAATCCGGCCTGGGGCCGCTTTTCAGCCGGCTTCAATTGATATCGAGCAGACATGCCATCTTCGTCACCATTCGATTATTCGAACCTCCTGACAACCGTTATCCTTCTCGCAGCATCCCAACCGTGTTAAACCATATGAGGTACACAGCCGACTACTTACAGGTCAAGAACAGCGAGACCATTGTCAATCGACTGGCCGAATTCGGACATGATACGACTCAATTCGAAGGGATTCCCGATCCGTGGATCACACAACTGATCCGTAAGGAATTTGCAGATCGCTTACCGGATATAACCCAGCCGGATTCCAACGCTACCTCCAGCGCGCTCGACTCTCTCTACATCCGGCGGGATAAATATGTCGCCCATTCAGAGGAAGTGCAAAGCCTGAAGGAATGGCAGGCGATGGAAAGTGATATCGGCACCCTGCTTGAGTACGCACGTGATTTCGCCGCAACTATCGGTAAAGGATATCTGGGTATTGATTACCAATTGGGCGAGGGCGATTCGGTTTTTCGCCTGGACCGCGAAAGGACCGTCATTATGCTGCGGCGGCTTCTGGAACTGGCCGGTATTGGCAACTGAACAGGGTTGATTACGCGTTCACATGAACCGGTACAGGCATTACACCATATCCCGTTTTTTCGGCTTCTTGTTCTGCGGAATGAATCCATTCAGCAAGCTGGGAAGGGCAAACAATGCCATGAGTACCGAAAGGGTGATCATGATGGCAGTGAGAATGCCGAAGGTGGAGAATATCGGCATGGGAGCCAGTGCAATCACCGCGAACCCGACGGCGGTGGTCAATGCTGCGCTGAATAGCGCAAGCCCGGTTGTTCCGGCAGTGATACGGATCGCCTCTCGATTATCCCCCCACTTCTCCAATTC